>JADCFR010000001.1 GCA_020249415.1 Roseomonas sp.
CGCGCGATGAACCATTCCATCCAGAGCGCAAAAAACAGCGCCAATAACCCGCCAAGATCGAGCAAACTGCCCTTGCCCAGCAGCAATCCGGGCAGGCTCAATGCCACCAGCGCCAGATACTGCACCACCGCAGACCAATTCCAGGCAGCGATGAAGCGCGGCCAGTAATCACCCACGCCCAGCGCCTTGGCGAGCGAAAGCGACGCTAGTGCAAACCCAGCCCAGGAAGCCGCGAACAGCAATAAATCCACGAAAATTGTCAGCACCACATCATCGGGCGTGCTGGTCTGATCCTTGAAGAACATGAATATCGGCAGGCAGATCGCCGCCGCGCGAAAGGAATAGGCGGCGACGGGCAGCGTGTTTTCGAACGCCGCCAGCCCTGCCGCGCGCCCGCGCGCCAGCATGAAGGCGCCGGCCAGCGCCCGCGCAACACCGCCTTGCGGGGCGGTGGTCAGCCGACCAGCTCCTCAAGCACCATGCGATAAAGCCCCGCAAGGTCACGCAACTCGTCAATCGGCGCGCATTCATCCACCTTATGCATGGTGGCGCCAACCGCGCCCAATTCGGCCACGGGGCAATAGCGCGTGATGAAGCGCGCATCGGATGTGCCGCCGCCCGTATCAAGCTTGGCTTGCGTGCCCGTTGCGCGTTCAATGGCGCGTTGCAGCCCGGCAACAAACGGCCCAGGTTCGGTCAGAAAGCTTTCGCCGGAAACCGTGACTTTCAGATCATGATTGGGCGCTTCTTCGTCCAGCACGGCACGAATGCGCTGGGTCAATCCAGTGCTGCGATGCAGATCATTGAAGCGGATATTCAAAAACGCCTCAGCCGCTGCAGGAATAACGTTGGACGCGCTATTGCCGACATCAAAGCCGGTCACTTGCAGCGTGGATGGTTGGAACCAATCGCTGCCATTATCCAAAGGCTCAGCCGTCAGCCTATTCAGCGCGCGCATCAGCCGATGGATCGGATTATCGGCCCTTTCCGGATAGGCGGAATGGCCCTGAATGCCATGCACCGTCACATGCGCCGTCATGGAACCACGGCGGCCGATTTTCAGCGTATCGCCAAGCTTCACCTTGGAAGTCGGCTCCCCCACCAGCGCCATATCCGGGATCTGATCATGATCCGCCATCCATTCCAGCACCTTGGCGGTGCCATTGATGGAAGGCCCTTCCTCATCGCCCGTAATCAGCAGGCTGATGCTGCCCTGATGATCCGGGCGCAGCGCAAGGAAATCGGTCAAGCCGGCAATGAAGGCCGCGATGCTGCCCTTCATGTCGCAGGCGCCACGGCCATAGATCATGCCATTGGCGACCTCAGCGCCGAAGGGATCATGCTGCCAACCGGCGCGGTCGCCCACCGGCACCACATCCGTATGCCCAGCATAGCAGAAATGCGGCCCATGCCGGCCGCGCCGGGCGAAAAGATTATCCACTTCCGCGAATTTCAGCCGCGTGCAGGTGAAGCCAAGCGGTATCAGTGCCGCTTCCAGCACACCAAGCGCGCCGCCTTCTTCCGGGGTGACGGAAGGGCAGCGGATCAGCGCTTGCAGCAGGGGAAGCGGATCAGTCACGCAGCAATTCGTTGATGGCGGTTTTGGCCCGCGTTTGTGCATCCACACGCTTCACAATCACCGCGCAATAAAGCGATGGCCCAGGCGAGCCATCCGGCAGCTTCTTGCCCGGCAAGGAGCCCGGCACCACGACCGAATAGGAAGGCACGCGGCCCATGAAAATCTCACCTGTGGTGCGGTCCACGATCTTGGTGGTGGCGCTGATGAAAACACCCATGGAAAGCACGCAGCCGCGCTCCACAATCACCCCTTCCACCACTTCGGACCGCGCTCCGATGAAGCAATCATCTTCGATCACAACAGGGTTTGCTTGCAGCGGTTCCAACACGCCGCCAATGCCAACGCCGCCCGAAAGATGCACGTTCTTGCCGATTTGCGCGCAGGAACCGACCGTGGCCCAGGTATCCACCATGGTGTTTTCCTCAACGCGGGCGCCGAGATTTACGAAGGATGGCATCAGCACGACATTGCGCGCGATATAGGCGGAACGGCGCACCACCGCGCCCGGCACCACGCGAAAGCCCGCTTCGCGGAACCTATTCTCACCCCAGCCTTCGAATTTCAGCGGCACCTTGTCATAGGCACCGGTCGAAATATCCATCGGCGCGGAATCGGCGAGCCGGAAGGACATCAGCACCGCCTGCTTCAACCATTGATTGACCTTCCAGCCGCCATTCCCATCAGGCTCCGCCACGCGGGCCTGGCCGGAATCGAGCATTTCCAGCGCTTCTTCAACCGCTGCGCGATCAGCGCCGGTGGTGGCGGGCGAAAGCTGGTCGCGGCGGGCCCAGAGCGCTTCGATGCGGGCTTGAAGGGCGGTCATGTTCATGGGGCGGGTTCCTCCGGCAAAGTGATCTTTCCTTGCGGCGGGGCGGGGGCGCTGTCAACGCTTGCTGGTAACCAAAGATTAGCCGCCCATGGTGAATATGCGCCCATGCGTTCCATTCGCGAAACCCGAAGGGCTGCCTGCCCCGCATCAGCCAAAGCCATCTGGCCCCGAGCATGAGCGGTACGGTCGAAAACCTGCTGCGCCTCGCGCGGGAGAGTGATGCCGGCACGCGGGCGATGCTGGCGCGCAATGCCACCACGCCGAATGAGGTGCTGGCCTTTCTCTCCAAGGATGAGGAACCGCGCGTCCGGGCGAGCGTGATTGCAAATTCCCGTGCGCCATTTTCAGTTTTGCAGACCCTGACGGAAGATGAAAGCGCCGCGGTACGCGAAGCGCTGGCGCGACGTGTGGCGGATATATTGCCCTCACTCACCAAATCCAGCCATGACCGACTGACGCAGGTTGTGGCGCCGATCCTGCTGCGGCTGACCGAAGATGCAGCCGCGCAAATCCGCTTCATCATCGCTGATGCTATCAAGAACCTTTCGAATGTCCCGCGCGACGCGGCCTTGCGTTTGGCCATGGATACGGAAATCCGCGTCGCGGAGCCGGTGATTCGTCTGTCACCGCTGCTGACTGAGGAGGATTTGCTGATGCTGGTGGCATCCCCGCCCAGCACGGCCACATTGCAGGCGGTCGCACGCCGCGCCGGCATTGGAGAATCGGTAACCGATGCGCTGATCGCTCAGGGGGATCGTGCCGCCATCGGCCTCATGCTGGAAAATCCCAGTGCCAAGATTCGTGCCGCCAGCCTGGAAGATGTGCTGAACCGCGCGCGCTTCAATCCGGAATGGTTGCCAAGCCTGATGGCGCGGCCCTCACTTACCCCCGATACAGCCATCCGTCTGGCCGGAGTGGTGGCGGATTCGCTGCTGCGGCCCCTGATGCAGCGCCAGGATGTGGACCCTGCCTTGCTGTTTCGCCTTCGGCAATGTGTGGCGGATCGCCTGGGCTTGCCGCAGCCCAACCTGCCCGGCGGTGTGGGTAACCGGCAGATTGACCCGGTGAGCAAGGGCTTTCCGGCAAAATCCATGGTCTGGCGCACCGATAATGGCGGGCCAAGATTCTAGCTACCGACATTTACGGCCTGATCAGCGTGCCCGCCCCACCATCGGTGAATAATTCACGCAGCACGGCATGGGGCACGCGGCCATCCAGGATCACGGCACCCTTCACGCCTTTTTCCACCGCATAGATGCAGGTTTCCACCTTTGGGATCATGCCGCCGGAAATCCAACCATCGGCGATGCCTTGCTTGACTTCCGCCACGGTCATTTCCGGGATCAGCTTGCCATCAGGCCCGAGTACGCCGCGCACATCGGTCAGCATTAACAGCCGCTCAGCGGAAAGCGCACCCGCAATCGCACCCGCCACCGTATCGGCATTGATGTTATAGGTCTGGCCATCCGCGCCCGCACCAACCGGCGCCACCACGGGCACGATATCCGCGCCAATCATCAATTCCAGTACGCGCGGGTTGATCGATTCCGGTTCACCCACAAACCCCAAATCAAGCACTTTTTCGATATTGCTATCCGGGTCGCGATAGGTGCGCGTGAGCTTGCGCGCCCGCACCAGCCCACCATCCTTGCCGGAAATCCCAACCGCCATGACGCCGGCGCGGGTGATCGCTTCCGCGACCTGTTTATTCACCGGCCCGGCGAGGACCATTTCCACCACATCCAGCATGGCGGCATCGGTCACGCGCAGCCCCTGCACGAAGGTGGATTTCACATCCAGCCGCTTCAGCATGGCATTGATCTGCGGCCCGCCGCCATGCACCACAACGGGGTTCACGCCCACCTGTTCCAAGAGCGCGATATCGCGGCCAAAGCGCAGCGCGGTTTCCTCTTCCCCCATGGCGTGGCCGCCATATTTCACCACGACGATCTGATCATCGTAGCGCTTCAGGAAGGGCAGGGCCCCTGCCAGGATTTCCATCTGGTCCTGGGCGGTATCAGTCATGAAAGGCGTTCCTGTAAATTCGATTGGCGTGTAGGGGGCGGTGGTGGGAAGGGTCAAGATGCTGGCGGGTGGCTCTGCTTTTTCTCCCAGCCGCGGGCGGTTTGCTGCCAATAGGTCAGGCTATGCCCGGCTTCCTTGGCGACCACCCAGCGCGCCCGCGCTGCTGCCACCGCGGTCTCATCGCCGCCATCGAAAAGATCAAGTACGCGATCATAATCGGCAAGCCGCGCGCTGGCCGCGCCATCCACCAACACCAGAAAGCGTGCGCCATTGGCCGGTGGAATATCCTGATCGGCAATCAACAGGGGCTGCGCTGCGTCATGCTCTCCACCCGCCAACCCATGCGGCAGCCAGGGCGGATCGGCCGGCAGCCAAAGCGCCGCATCCAGGGCGCGCGCGCGTTCCGCATCGGCACAAAGGATAAGGCCGCGCCCGCCGGCATCCAGCACGCGCCCCAATAGCTTGGGCAGCGCTTCCTGCAATTTGCTGCGCGTCAGGTGATAGAAGCCGATCTCGGTCATGCGTCGCGTTCAAAGCGCATGGCAACCAGGCGATCGAGCAGGCGCACACCAAAGCCGCTTGGCCCTTTCGGCCCGAGCGGTGCTGCGGCTTCGCGCGCCTCAACCCCCGCAATGTCCAGATGCGCCCAGGTGGTGCCGCCCGCGAATTCTCGCAGAAAGGCCGCCGCGTGGCAGGCATCGGACAGGAAGCGCCCACCCCAAGCGCCGCTGCCCGCCGGCGCGCAATGGCGCAGGTCCGCGATATCGCTTTTCAGAACCTCCCTGTGCTCATCATCAATCGGCATGGGCCAGAGCGGTTCGGTGACATCCTCGCCTGCTGCCATCAGCGCGGCGGTGAGGGCTTCATCATTGCCGAAGACGCCGGCGCGGTGATGGCCAAGTGCGGTGATGATGCTGCCTGTGAGTGTCGCCAGATCAATCATCGCGCGCGGGCGGAAGCGCTTGGCAGTATAGGCAAGCGCATCAGCCAAAATGAGCCGCCCTTCCGCATCCGTATCCAAGACCTCAATCGTCTTGCCGCTATGGGTGCGAAGGACATCACCTGGCCGATAGGAAGCCGCGCCAATGGCGTTTTCCGCCAGCGCCAAGACCGCCACCGCCGGTGCGGGGGATTGCCTGAGCGCCAGCGTCAGCATCGCACCTACCGCTGCCGCCGCGCCTGCCATATCGCCGCGCATCTCCTCCATGCCCGCAGCCGGCTTGATGGAAATGCCGCCCGTGTCAAAGCAAATTCCCTTGCCGACAAAGGCAATCGGTGCGGCCTTCAATTTGCCCGACCAGCGCAGCACAACAAGGCGCGGGCCATGTTCTGCCCCGCCGCCCACGGCGCATAGCGCGCCCATGCCAAGCGCGGTCAGGCGCTTGCCTTCCAAAACCTCGACCTTCAGGCCGTCATCGCGAAGCTTAAGTAGCCTTTCGGCGAAGCTCGCGGGGTTCAGCCGATTGCCCGGTTCTGCCACCAGATCGCGCGCGTAAAGCACCCCGCGCAGCATGGCGTCCGCGCGCTGCCAGGCGGCTTCCACCTTGGCAGGGTTGGCCACCGCCAAAGTTACCTCTGCGGGGGGCGCATTCTCATCCTCGCTGGCATCGCGCAAAGCATTGAAGCGCCAGGCATTCAACAGCGCCCCGGCGGCAAAACCTGCTGCCTGTTCTGGCGTCGCGTTATCCGTCAGCAATACGGCATGCGCGCGGCCTGCCGCCGCAGCCATGCCGGCGCCACCACCCGCTTCCCAATCGCCGATGGTGCGCCCAGCACCAATGCCGGCCAGGATGGTGAAGCCATGCGCGCCCGGCACGGCAAGCGCATCGCCGGCCTTACCCACAAAGCGCGCTGCCTTTGCCGCCGCCGCGAGCGCCGCATCCGCAGGCGCTTCGCCCGCCCTCACCGGCAGGATCAGCGCGCCATCAGCACCGCGCGCCTTGTGGCGCTTAAGCGTCGGCACGGCGCCTTGCAGGGTCAGCTTCGTCATCAGCGTGAAAGCGCTGCGGCTTCAGACCTCGTAATAATCCGCCACCATGCGATCCAGCATGCGCACGCCATAAGCGGTCGCCCCCTTGGGCACGGTTGGCGCATCCTTGGAAGACCAAGCGGTGCCCGCAATATCCAAATGCGCCCAAGGCTTGCCATTGACAAAACGCTGGATGAACTGCGCCGCCGTGATGGACCCGCCCGGCCGGCCACCGACATTCTTCATATCGGCGATATCGGACTTTAATTGCTTGTCGTAAGCATCACCCAGCGGCATGCGCCAGGCTTTCTCACCCACCGCACTGCCCGCTTCCTTCACATGGGTCGCGAGTGTGTCATCATTGCTGAATAGCCCCGCGCGTTCATGTCCAAGCGCGATAATGATGGCGCCCGTCAGTGTCGCCAGATCCACCATGAATCGCGGATCGTATTTTTCCTGGCAATACCACATGACATCCGCCAGCACCAAACGTCCTTCCGCATCCGTATTGATCACTTCCACGGTCTGGCCGGAATAGGATTTCACCACATCACCGGGGCGCTGCGCGGTGGCTGATGGCATGTTTTCCACCAGGCCCACCATGCCAATCACATCTGCCTTGGCCTTGCGCCCCGCGAGTGCTGCCATCAGCCCAATCACCGTGCCCGCGCCGGCCATGTCCCATTTCATGTCTTCCATCCCACCCGCCGGCTTGATGGAAATGCCGCCCGTGTCGAAGGTCACACCCTTGCCGATGAAAGCGAGCGGCTTTTGCTTCTTGCCCTTGGGCGCGCCCATCCATTTCATCGTCACCATGCGCGGTTCCTGCGCGCTGCCCTGCGCCACACCCAAAAGCGCACCAAAGCCAAGGCGCTTCATTTCACGCGGGCCCATGATTTCCACGATGACGCCAAGCTTTTCCAAAGCCTTGCAGCGCTCCGCCATTTCCGCCGGCGTCAGCACATTGGGCGGTTCGGATACCAGATCGCGCGTCAGGAAAACACCATCCGCAATGGCCTGCATGGGCGCGAAGGCGGCCTTGGCCTTGGTGGGCTCCGCCGCTGCCACGGCAATCCGTTCCAGCTTTGGCTTGTCTTCTTCCTTTTCCGTGGTGCGATAGCGATCGAAACGATAGCTGCGCAGCCGCGCGCCCATGGCAGCGCTTGCGGCGAGGGCGGGCGAGAGCCCATCCGCCGCCATCACCGCGTCCCGTTCCTGCTGCACGGCAACCAGCGCGGCTCCGCCGGCATTCTCGGCCCCCTGCGCATCCAGCGCATCGGCCTTGCCAAGCCCGATGGCGATAATCTTGGTGAGGCCCGCACCCGGCGCCCAAAGCGTGCAGGATTGGCCCTTGGCGCCCTTGAATTTCGCCGCTTCCAAGCCGCGCGAAACCGCGCCGCCCGTTGCTTCCTCGGCCGCCTTGGCCAGGCCCGAAAGCGCCGCGCCTTCTGCCAGCAATAGAACCAGGGCGCCGCTGCGCGGCAGGCTGGGCTTGACGAAGATGATATCGGGCATGGCAGGGCTCCTTGGGGCGAGAAAATGTCACCGCACCTTAACAGAGGCATCGCCACCAAAACAGGGCTTGCAGCAGGGCGCCCATGCGGCCAAAGCAGGGGCATGAAAGATGAAGCTCTGCTGGCGCTTGCCAGTGACCTCGTGGCCAAGGCGGCTGCGGCCATTATGGCGATCAAGGCCGCGGGCTTCGCCGTGGAACGGAAAACCGATCATTCCCCGGTGACCGAGGCTGATCGCATCGCCGAAGCGCTGATTGTGGAAGGGCTGCGCGCTGCCACCCCGGATATTCCCGTGATTGCGGAGGAAGAAGTCGCCGCCGGCACCGCACCGCGCCATGCCGAGCGTTTCTGGCTGGTGGACCCGCTGGATGGCACAAGGGAATTCGCTGCCGGGCGGGATAATTTCGCCGTCAATATTGGCCTGGTGGAAG
>JADCFR010000010.1 GCA_020249415.1 Roseomonas sp.
CCCTTCGCGGGTGGTTCGGCCACCGATATGCCGATTGAAGTCGGCGGCCCTGGCTTCATTACGGGCTTTACCGAGCAGATGGAAGGGCTTTCCGTGGGCGATAGCCGCGATATCCAGGTGGTGTTTCCGCTGGATTACGGCTCGGCCGAATTGGCGGGCAGGCGCGCGGTCTTCTCCATCACGGCCAAGAAGCTGCAGCAGCGCGTGCCGCGCGCCATTGATGATGAATTGGCGAAGTCTGTAGGTCAGGAAGACCTAGCCGCCTTGCAGGCCCAGGTGAAGGAAGGCTTGCAGCGCGAATATGACGCCATGGCCCGCATGCGCCTGAAGCGCGCCCTGCTCGACAAGCTGGCCGATCAGGCGAGCTTCCCCGTGCCGGAAGGCATGGTGGAGGGTGAATTCAGCCAGATCTGGCAGCGCGTGGAAGCCGATTTGAAGGCCGGGCGGCTTGATGCCGATGATGCCGGCAAGGATGAGGCAACGCTGCGCGATGAATATCGCGGTATCGCCCAGCGCCGCATCCGGCTTGGCCTGCTGCTGTCTGAGATCGGCCGGAGCAACAATATCCAGGTGACGCCGGATGAATTGAGCCGCGCGCTCCGCCAGGAAGCCGCGCGTTACCGGGGCCAGGAACAGCAGGTGCTTGAATTCTTCCGTAAGAATCCGGAAGCGATGGAAAACCTCCGCGCCCCGATTTTTGAGGAAAAGGTGGTGGATTTTATCCTGGAATTGGCCAAGGTGGCCGAGCGCCAGGTGAAGCCTGAAGAATTGTCGGAAGCCTAAGCGGGGGTATCCCAAAGGGCTGAAAAGGGCAGGGGGCAACCTCTGCCCTTTTTTTGTTCAGATGGCGCGCGGCTGATTTTTGTCGGGAAATGAAGGGGGTGGCTTGCAGGAAGGCCAAGCCTCGCATAGTTAAGCCCGCAAGAGGCTTGGCGGTATCAACCGTCGCAAGAAGGGGGGCGTGGTTCGGGTGTCTGACACCATCCTTGAAACGGAAGGGCTTACGAAGGAATTCCGGGGCTTCGTCGCGGTCAGCGACGTGAACCTGAATGTCCGCCGCGGCACCATCCATGGCTTGATCGGCCCGAATGGCGCCGGCAAGACCACTTGCTTCAATATGCTGACGAAATTCCTGCCGCCCACCCGTGGCGCCATTCGCTATGATGGTCGCGACATCACGGGGATGAAGGCGGCCGAGGTGGCCCGCCTTGGCCTGGTGCGGAGCTTTCAGATCTCCGCCGTGTTTCCGCATCTGACGGTGCTTGAAAATGTGCGCGTGGCCTTGCAGCGCGCCCGTGGCGGTTCCTTCGATTTCTGGCGTTCGGATGCGGTGTTGCGCAAATTCGATACGCGGGCCGAGGAATTGCTGGCTGATGTGGGCCTCACGGAATGGATGCACTTGACCGCCGGTGAATTGCCTTATGGCCGCAAGCGCGCGCTTGAAATCGCAACCACGCTCGCGCTTGATCCGGTGATGATGCTGCTGGATGAACCGACAGCCGGCATGGCGCATGATGATGTGGACCGGGTGGTGGCGCTGGTGAAGCGCGTCTCGGTCGGTCGTACCATTCTGCTGGTGGAACATAACCTCCGCGTTGTGCAGGGGCTTTGCGATACCATCACCGTGCTCGCGCGCGGCAGTGTGCTGGCGGAAGGTGACTACGCTGCGGTGTCGCGCAACCCGGATGTGGTCGCGGCCTATCTTGGCACGGATGCATCAACCGAAGCGGAGCCGGCCCATGGCTGATGTGATGACTGCCCCCGCGGGCACCAAGCCCAGCACCGGTGCGCTGATGGAAATCCGCGGGCTTGAGGCATGGTATGGCGAAAGCCATGTTCTGCATGGCGTGGATATTGATATCCGCGAAGGCGAGGTGGTCACGCTGCTTGGCCGCAATGGCGCGGGCAAGACCTCCACGCTGCGTTCTGTCATGGGCCTGGTGCCGCGCCGCAGCGGTTCGATCAAGTATGAGGGCAAGGAATTCGTCAATGCGCGTTCGGATGTGATTGCGCGCGCCGGAATAGCCTATTGCCCTGAGGAGCGCGGAATTTTCGCCTCGCTCGACGTGACCGAAAATCTGATGCTGCCACCCATGGTGCGTCCTGGCGGGCTGCCCTTGGATGAAATCTACACGCTCTTTCCGAATCTGAAGGAAAGGGCGCGCAGCCAAGGCACCAAGCTTTCAGGCGGTGAGCAGCAAATGCTCGCCATTGCGCGGATTCTGCGCACCGGGGCGCGCTTGCTGCTGCTTGATGAGCCATCGGAAGGGCTCGCGCCAGTGATCGTGCAGCAAATCGGGCGCACCATTCGCGAATTGAAGAAGCGCGGCTTCACGGTGTTGCTGGTCGAACAGAATTTCCGCTTCGCGCAAACTGTCGCGGATCGGCATTACGTCATGGAACATGGCCGTGTGGTGGATATGGTCGCCAATGAAGACCTGAATGCATCACTCGATCGGTTGCATGAGTATCTTGGGGTCTAACCAGCGCCGTAATCCAAGCCGGGACGGCGAAACAAAAGCAGGGGAAACCAGAAAATGAGCCTTTCACGTCGTAACATTCTGGCCGGTTCAGCCGGCGCCGCCGCCCTTGGCGGCTTGCCTTATCGCAGCGCCAAGGCGCAGGCCGCCAATACCATCAAGATTGGCGTGCTGAACGATATGTCCGGCATGTATCGCGATATTTCGGGCATGAGCTCCGTGGTATGCGCGCGCGCTGCCGTGCAGGAATTCGCTGGCCGCGGCTTCAATATTGAAGTGGTATCGGCGGACCATCAGAACCGCGCCGATGTCGGCGTGAACATCACCCGGCAATGGATCGATCGCGATGGCGTGGATGTGCTGCTGGATGTGACCACATCTTCGGTGGCGCTGGCGGTTTCCGATATCTGCCGCGAGAAGAACAAGGTGCACATCAATTGCAGTGCGGCCACCAGCGACCTGACGGGTGCCCGCTGCAATGCCAATACCGTGCATTGGACCTATGACACCTGGATGTGCGCGAAATCCACCGGGGGTGCGATGGTGCGCGCGGGTGGCGATAGCTGGTTCTTCATCACGGCTGACTACGCCTTCGGCCATGCGCTTGAACGTGACACCAGCAACTTCATCCGTGCCGCTGGCGGGCGCGTGCTGGGCCAGGTGCGCACACCCTTCCCGGGCACGACGGATTTCTCCTCCTTCCTCGTGCAGGCGCAGGCTTCGCGCGCCAAGGTGATTGGGCTGGCCAATGCGGGCGCCGATACCACCAATTGCGTAAAACAGGCGGCTGAATTCGGCATTACGCGCCGCGGTATCAAGATCGCCTCCTTGCTCATGTTCCTGAACGATGTTCACGCGCTTGGGCTGGCAACGGCGCAGGGGCTGGTCCTGACGGAAACCTTCTATTGGGATCTGAACGACGCAACGCGCCGCTTCACCAATAAGGTCCGTTCCGCTATGGCACCGAATATGCCGGCCATGACCCATGCGGGTTCCTATGCGGGCGCGCTGCATTACCTGAAGGCGGTCGCCGATATGGGCGTGGCTGCGGCGAAGGCGGATGGCGCGGCGGCAGTGGCGCGCATGAAGGCGATCCCCACGGATGATGATTGCTTCGGCAAGGGTAGCATCCGCGCCGATGGCCGGAAGCTTCATCCCGCCTATTTGTTCGAAGTGAAGACGCCGGCGGAAAGCACCGGGCCGTGGGATTACTACAAGCTTTTGCAAACCACGCCGGGTGAGGAAGCCTTCCGGCCGATCGCTGAAGGCAATTGCCCGCTCGTGCGTAGCTGAACCGATAACATTATCGCTTGAGGGAGACGAAAATGCAGGTTTCACGTCGTAATGTTCTTGCCGGAGCGGCCGCCACCGGCGCCCTGCCGCTCTCCCTTGCCCGCGCGCAGGCGGCGAATACCGTGCGTATCGGTGTCATGACCGATATGTCGGGCATGTATCGTGACAATACCGGCCCGACTTCGGTGGCCGCCGCGCGTGAAGCCGCGTCGGAATTCGGCGCGAGCCATGGCTTCCGGGTGGAAATCATCGAAGCCGATCACCAGAACCGCCCGGATGTCGGCGTGAACCTTGCGCGGCAATGGTATGATCAGGGCGTTGACCTGATCATTGATGTGCCGACCTCCTCCGTGGGATTGGCCGTTTCCAATGTCGCGCGGGAAAAGAACAAGGCCTATATCAATGTCGGCTCTGCCACCGCCGACTTGACGGGCACGCAATGCAGCCCGAATACCATTCACTGGGCCTATGATACCTTCATGCTGGCGCGCTCAACCGGTGGGGCGACGGTGCGCGCGGGCGGCGATACCTGGTTCTTCATCACCGCCGATTACGCTTTCGGTCACGCGCTGGAACGCGATACCACGAATTTTGTGCGTGCCGCCGGCGGGCGCATCATTGGCCAGGTGCGGACACCTTTCCCGGGTACGACGGATTTTTCCTCCTTCCTCGTGCAGGCGCAGGCTTCCCGCGCCAAGGTGATCGGGCTCGCGAATGCTGGTGCCGATACGCAGAATTGCGTGAAGCAGGCGGCGGAATTCGGGCTGACCCGGCGCGGGATCAAGCTTGCCTCCTTGCTGCTGTTCGTGAATGACGTGCATGGCCTTGGGCTGCAAACGGCGCAGGGGCTGGTTTGCACCGAAAGCTTCTATTGGGATCTGAATGACAAGACCCGCGCCTGGACCGAGCGTATGCTGCGCCGCGTGCCGACCAATTATCCGAATATGATCCATGCCGGCTGCTATTCGGGCACGCTGCACTTCCTGAAGACCGTGGCGGCCATGGGCGTGCCGGCGGCCAAGGCCTCTGGCCTTGACCTGGTGAACCGGATGAAGGCGCAGCCTTCCGAGGATGATCTTTATGGCAAGGCCGTCATCCGCCCGGATGGCCGGCGCTTGATTCCCTCATACCTGTTTGAGGTGAAGACGCCGGCCGAAAGCAGGAAGCCTTGGGATTACTACAAGCTTTTGCAGACCACACCTGCCGAAGAAGCCTTCCGCCCGATCGGTGAAGGCGGCTGCGCCCTAGTTCGGTCTTGAGTTGAAACCATAACGGAGGAAGCGTCATGACAACAACACGGCGTAGTGTTCTCGGGGGTGCCGCGGCTGGCGGCGCTGCCCTTGGTGGCTTGCCATGGCGTTCCGCCCGCGCGCAGGCGGCGAATACCATTCGTATTGGCGTGCTGAACGACATGTCCGGCCCGTATCGCGACATTAGCGGCCCCTATGGGCTGGAATGCACACGCCAGGCGGTGCAGGAATTCGGCAATCGCGGCTTCAATGTGGAAATCATCAACGCGGACCATCAGAACCGCCCCGATATCGGCGTGAACATCGCGCGCCAATGGTATGACCAGGGCGTTGACATGATCATAGATGTGCCGACATCTTCGGTCGGTCTCGCGGTTGCCAATATTGCGCGGGAAAAGAACAAGGTCTGTGTGAATACCGGTTCCGCGACATCGGACCTGACGGGGCCGGCCTGCACGCCCAATACCGTGCATTGGATGTATGACACCTACATGCTGGCGAAATCCACCGGTGGTGCCATGGTGCGCGCAGGTGGCGATAGCTGGTTCTTCATCACCGCCGATTACGCCTTTGGCCATGCGCTGGAACGCGATACAGCGAATTTTGTGCGCAATGCCGGTGGCCGCGTGATGGGGCAGGTGCGCTATCCCTTCCCGGCGACGACGGATTTCTCCTCCTTCCTCGTGCAGGCGCAGGCTTCCCGCGCCAAGGTCATCGGCATGGCCAATGCGGGTGCCGATACCATCAACACCGTGAAGCAGGCGGCGGAGTTCGGCATTACGCGCCGTGGCGTGAAGCTTGCGGCGTTGCTCATGTTCCTGCCGGATGTGCATGCGCTTGGGCTGCAAACCGCGCAGGGGCTGATCCTGACGGAAAGCTTCTATTGGGATTTGAATGACCGCACCCGCGCCATTTCAGAAAGGCTGCGCCCGCGGCTGCGTGATGTGCGGCCCAATATGGCGTCCATCGCCAATTACTCGGGCGCGCTGCATTACCTGAAGGCGATAGCCGATATGGGCGTCGCGGCCTCGAAAACCTCGGGTGCGGAAGTCGTTGCGCGCATGAAGTCCATTCCTTGCGATGATGACGCCTTTGGCCCCGGCATCATCCGCCCGGATGGGCGCAAGCTTTGCCCTTCCTACTTGTTTGAAGTGAAGGCGCCATCCGAAAGCCGTGGGCCTTTTGACTACTACAAGCTGCTGCAAACCACGCCGGCAGAGGAAGCCTTCCGCCCGATGAATGAGGGCAATTGCCCCATGATCCGGGCCTGAAATGAAACTTGGCCTATCCACTTCGCGCCCCGCCCGTGACACCCGTCACGGTGCGGCGGTGCCCTGAGGGAAAATCACCGCATGGATGAGATATTCGGCATACCGACGCCGCTGCTTTTTGGGCAGCTTCTGCTCGGGCTGATCAATGGCGCCTTTTACGCGATGCTGTCACTCGGCCTCGCGGTGATTTTCGGGCTGCTCAACATCATCAACTTCACCCATGGCGCGCAGTTCATGATGGGCGCCTTCGTGGCCTGGATGCTGCTGCATTACCTGGGCATCGGCTATTGGTGGGCGCTGATCCTCTCGCCGCTGCTGGTCGGGCTTACGGGGGTGATATTGGAACGAACGATGATCTGTCGATTATACAAGATGGATCATTTGTACGGCATGTTGCTCACTTTTGGGTTATCACTGATCATTGAAGGTGTGTTCCGAAATCAATACGGATCGTCCGGCATGCCGTATCGCATCCCTTCACAGCTTTCCGGCGCGTGGGATCTCGGTTTCATGTTCATGCCGGTCTATCGCGGCTGGGTCGTTGTGTTTGCGCTGTTTGCCTGCATCACCACCTGGCTCGTGATCGAAAAGACGCGGCTTGGCGCCTATCTGCGGGCGGCGACGGAAAACGCGCCGCTGGTGCAGGCCTTTGGCGTGAATGTGCCGCGCATGATCACGCTGACCTATGGGGCGGGTGTTGCACTTGCCGCGCTGGCCGGTGTGCTGGCAGCGCCGATCTATTCGGTCAATCCGCAAATGGGGACCAACCTCATCATCGTGGTGTTCGCGGTGGTGGTGATTGGCGGGATGGGGTCTATCCTCGGTTCCGTGCTGACCGGCTTCGGGCTTGGCATCATTGAAGGTCTGACCAAGGTTTTCTATCCGGAAGCCTCGGCCACCGTGATCTTCATCATCATGGTCATTGTCTTGCTGGCGCGGCCTGCCGGCCTTTTTGGGAGGGCATGATCCATGGCCGGTCATTCCATGACGAGCAGCAGTTCAGCACCTGCGGGACCGCAGGAAGAAATCTTTGGCTTCACCAAGGCGCAATTCGTGGCCCTATTGGTCATGTTTGCGGCGCTGGTGATCGCCCCCTTCTTCCTCTATCCCGTCTTCCTGATGAAGCTGCTCTGCTTCGCGATCTTCGCTTGCGCCTTCAACCTGCTGATCGGTTATGTGGGGCTGACTTCCTTCGGCCATGCCGCCTATTTCGGCATGGGGAGCTATATCGCCGCGCATAGCGCCAAGGTCTGGGGCCTTTCGCCGGAGCTTTCCATTCTTGTCGGCGCCTTGCTGGCGGGGGTGCAGGGGGCGATTTTCGGCTGGGTCGCCATTCGGCGTCAGGGCATCTACTTCGCCATGATCACGCTGGCGCTGGCGCAGATGATCTACTTCTTCTGTCTGCAGGCGCCATTTACCGGCGGTGAAGATGGTATTCAGGCGGTGCCGCGCGGCCATCTGTTTGGCGTGATCAGCCTTGCCAATGACATGACCATGTATTGGTTCGTCGCAATCATCTTTGTCGCCTGCTTCCTGCTGATCCATCGCATTGTGCATTCGCCCTTCGGACAGGTGTTGAAGGCCATTCGTGAGAATGAACCGCGCACCACATCCCTCGGTTATCGCACCGATGACTATAAGCTGGTCGCCTTCATCCTTTCCGCGACGCTGGCCGGTGTTGCGGGTGGCACCAAGGCGCTGGTCTTCGGCATTGCCACGCTGACCGATGTGCATTGGTCCATGTCCGGTGAAGTGCTGCTGATGACGCTGGTGGGCGGGCTCGGCACGGTGTTTGGCCCGATGATTGGCGCCGCGGTGATTGTCGCCATGCAGAACTACTTGGCCGAGATGGGCGCCTGGGTCACGGTGATCCAGGGTGTCATCTTCATCGCCTGCGTGCTTGCGTTCCGGCGCGGCATTGTGGGGGAAATCGCCAATCTGCTGCGCGTGCGCCTGTAACGCCAGCCGCACTCTCGAAACAAGGCGCCTCTGCTGTGGTTCGCGGCAGGGGCGCTTTGCTTTTGGGCAGGGTGCATCGCCGCTGGGGCGCGCCGCGCCACGTCAGGGCTTGCGAAAGAAACGCTTTGGGGGCTTTTTAGGCGGGTGATGCCGAAGCCCCCCTGTCCCGCCTGCCGGTGCCGCCCATGACCGCGCCGGTGCTGGAGGTGTCGGCCCTGAACCTGGCCTTTCGCCAGGATGGCCGCGCACTTGGTATTCTGGATGGCATTTCCTTTCGCGCTGAAGCCGGCAAGACACTTGCGATTGTTGGGGAAAGCGGTTGCGGCAAATCGGTGGCCTCGCTCGCCATCATGGGGCTGCTGCCGGAAAACGCGATGGTCGCGGGCAGTGCGCGGCTGATGGGGCGGGAATTGATCGGCCTGCCGGCAGAAGAACGTCGGGCCCTGCGCGGTGCCGAAATGGCGATGATTTTCCAGGAGCCCATGACCAGCCTAAACCCGGCCTTCACCGCTGGCGAACAGGTGGCGGAAGCGTTGCGGCTCCACCAAAAACTCGACCGCGACGCGGCCTTCAAGGCGGCGGTCGCAATGCTGGAGAAGGTGCGCATCCCCGATGCAGCGCGGCGCGCGCGGCAATACCCGCATCAGCTCTCGGGCGGGATGCGCCAGCGCGTGATGATCGCGATCGCGCTAGCCTGCCGGCCCAAGCTCCTGATTGCGGATGAACCGACCACCGCGCTTGATGTGACGGTGCAGGCGCAAATCCTGGCGCTGCTGGATGATCTGAAGCGGGAGACCGGCACGGCGGTAATCCTGATTACGCATGATCTGGGCGTTGTGGCGGATCATGCGGATGATGTTGTGGTGATGTATGCCGGGCGCGTGGCGGAACAGGCGCGGGCTGCTGATCTTTTTGCGCGACCGGAACATCCCTATACGGTCGGTCTGTTGGGTGCGGCACCAGCGGCAGGGGTGCGCGGCGAAAGGCTCGCCAGTATTGAAGGCACCGTGCCGGATTTGCGCGCGCCACCG
>JADCFR010000100.1 GCA_020249415.1 Roseomonas sp.
GCGTCTTCGCTGGAAAAGACCATGCGTGAAGCCTTGAAGACCGGTGCCGATACCTCGGCTGCTTCGGCGGTTGGCAAGTTGATTGCCGAACGCGCCATGGCGGCGGGTGTGACAGCGGTGGTCTTTGATCGCGGACCTTATCTTTATCACGGGCGCGTCAAGGCGCTCGCGGACGGCGCCCGTGAGGGCGGGCTGTCGTTCTGAAGGATT
This sequence comes from Roseomonas sp., assembly GCA_020249415.1. Taxonomy (GTDB): domain Bacteria; phylum Pseudomonadota; class Alphaproteobacteria; order Acetobacterales; family Acetobacteraceae; genus Neoroseomonas. The sequence continues at coordinate 211 of JADCFR010000100.1, forward strand.
GAACAATATGGCACGTGAACCAAGGGGCGGTGGCGAAGGCGGTGAGGGCGGGGAACGTCGTCGTCGCGGTGGCCGCGATCGTGAGCGGGAACAGCGCACGGAACGTCAGGAAGGCGATGAGCTGAAGGACAAGCTCGTTACCATCAATCGCGTGGCGAAGGTGGTGAAGGGCGGTCGTCGCTTCAGCTTCGCGGCATTGGTTGTGGTTGGTGATGAGAAGGGGCGTGTGGGCTGGGGCGCTGGCAAGGCGCGCGAAGTGCCGGAAGCCATCCGCAAGGCGACGGAACGCGCCAAGCGCGGCATGATCCGTGTGCCAATGCGTGAAGGCCGCACGCTGCATCATGATGTGGTGGGCGAATTCGGCGCGGGTCGCGTGATTTTGCGCGCGGCGCCGGCGGGTACCGGCATCATTGCCGGCGGCCCGATGCGCGCCGTGTTTGAAACCCTGGGCATGGGTGATGTTGTCGCCAAGTGCACGGGTTCCGCCAATCCGCATAATATGGTGAAGGCCACCTTCGCGGCGTTGCAGCGCTGCACCAGCCCGCGCGCCGTCGCTTCGCGTCGTGGCAAGAAGGTGGCGGAGATTCTCGGCCAGCGGAAGGAAGCCGCCGCTGAGGCGCAGGAGGCCGCGAATGGCTGAGAAAAAGACAGTGAAGGTGACCCAGCTTGGTTCACCGATCGGGCGCAAGCCCGGCCAGAAGGAAACCCTGATTGGCCTTGGCTTGAACAAGCGCCATCGCACGCGTGAACTTGAAGACACGCCCGCGGTGCGCGGCATGATCCGCAAGGTTGCCCACCTGGTGAAGGTGGAGGATTGAACCATGAAGTTGAATGAAATCCGCGACAATGCGGGCGCGCGTCCCAAGTTCAAGCGCATCGGCCGCGGGATTGGCTCTGGCAAGGGCAAGACCGGCGGGCGCGGCGTGAAGGGCCAGAAGGCGCGGACCGGCGTTTCGCTGAACGGGTTTGAAGGCGGTCAGCTGCCGATTTACCGGCGCCTGCCCAAGCGCGGCTTCGTGAATAATTTCCGTAAGCTCTACGCCACGCTGAATATCGGCACTTTGGATGCGGCGATTGAAGCGGGTCGGTTGCCGGCGGGGCAGGATCTGGATGAAGCGGCGCTGCGGGCGGCCGGTGTTGTCCGTTCCAGCGCCAAGTTCATCGGTGTGCGTCTGCTCGGCAAGGGTGAGATCAAGCGCGCGGTGCGGATTTCCGTCTCCGGCGCCTCGGCCGCGGCCATTGCGGCGGTGGAAGCCGCGGGTGGCAGCGTGACCGTCACTGCGCCGGCAGCACCGGCTGAGGTTGGCTGAACCTTTGTTGGCACCGCGCCGCCTGATCGCGATGCGGGACTGAGTCTTTGCGGCGCGCGGGGGCACTCGGGCGCCGCTTTCATTCGGGCGAAACGCGCTTGTCTTGTGCAGGCGCGGCGCCACATAGGGCTTGAAGGTAGGGCGCAGGCTCAAGAGCGCTCGGCAAATTCGGGAGAATGCGCATGGCGTCCGCCATGGAACAGGCGATGTCCAATTTGAATCTCGGCGTGCTCTCCAAGGCGACCGAGCTCAAAAAGCGTATCTGGTTCACGCTTGGCGCATTGATTGTCTATCGCATTGGCACCTACATCCCTGTGCCGGGCGTCGATGCGGCGGTGATGGGCGAGATTCTTGCCCAGCATGGCGGCGGCATTCTTGGCATGTTCGACATGTTCTCGGGCGGCGCGCTTGGGCGCATGACCGTCTTTGCGCTGAACATCATGCCCTATATCAGCGCCAGCATCATTGTGCAGTTGATGACCGCCGCCATCCCCGCCTGGGAAGCCCTGAAGAAGGAAGGCGAATCGGGACGGAAGAAGCTCAATCAATATACCCGCTACCTGACGGTCGCGATTGCGGTCTTCCAGGCCTATGGCATTGCGATAGGGCTTGAATCCATGCGCGGGCAATTTGGTGCTGCGGTCTATGATCCGGGGATTTTCTTTCGGCTCTCCTGCGTGATCACGCTGGTGGGCGGCACCATGTTCCTGATGTGGCTTGGGGAACAGATCACGGCGCGCGGTGTGGGCAATGGCATCAGCCTGATCATTTTTGCGGGCATTGTGGCCAATCTGCCATCGGCCTTGGTCAGCACCTTGGAATTGGGCCGCACCGGCGCGCTTTCGACGATTTTTATCATCGCCTTCCTGATCATCGCGCTGCTGGTCATTGCCTTTGTGGTCTTCATTGAACGCGCCCAGCGCCGCATTCCGGTGCAATATCCGAAGCGCCAGGTGGGCAATCGCATGTTCGGGGGTGAGGCGACGCATCTGCCGCTGAAGCTCAATACCTCGGGCGTCATTCCGCCGATCTTTGCGTCATCGCTGCTGTTGTTGCCGGCAACGATTGCGGGCTTTTCGCAGGATATGTCGGATGGCTGGCTACAGACGCTGACCGCGATGCTGGCGCATGGGCGCCCCGCCTATATGATCTTTTATATGGCGATGATCATCTTCTTCGCCTTCTTCTACACCGCCATTGTCTTCAACCCGACCGAAACGGCGGATAATCTGAAGAAATATGGCGGCTTCATTCCGGGGATCAGGCCGGGGCAGAATAC
>JADCFR010000101.1 GCA_020249415.1 Roseomonas sp.
CCTTCACCTGTTGCGCGAGGCGTCGGAAGATGGCGCGCGCAATACCCTGTCCTCGATAGGCGGGCTCAACAAAAATATCCTCCACCCAAATGCCGTGCCGCGCAGTGAAGGTGGAAAAGGTGCGATACCAGATGCAAAGCCCAACCGCTTTGTCATCCGCTTCCGCGATGATCGCCGCAGCGCGCGGCGTTGCGCCAAAAAGGGCTGCGGCAAAATCAGCCTCGGTTCCCTTGGCCTCATGCAGCAGCTTTTCATATTCGGCCAAGGCACGGACGAAACGCACCACTACCGGCACATCGGCCGGTGTGGCATCGCGCAGCGTGAAGCCCGCACCCATCAGAGCATCAGGCTCAGCGGATCCTCAATATTGCGCTTCAGCGCTTGCAGGAATTCCGCCGCCAGCGCGCCATCAATCACGCGATGATCCACGGAAAGCGTGAGTGTCATCACCGTTGCGATAGCGAGCGCACCATTCTTCACCACCGGGCGCTGTTCGCCGGCGGAGACCGCCAGAATGCCGGCCTGGGGCGGGTTGATGATGGCAGCGAAATCGCGCACGCCATACATCCCCATATTGGAGATGGAAAACCCACCGCCCTGAAATTCCTCGGGCTTCAGCTTGCCGGTTTTGGCGCGCGCGGCCAGATCCTTCATCTCATTGCTGATGGCAGCCAGGCCCTTGATATCGGCGCCCTTCACAATCGGCGTGATCAGCCCATCGGGAATGGAGACCGCGACCGAGATATCTACATCATGCAATTGCAGAATGGCATCTTCGGTCCACATGGCATTCACATTGGGGAAGCGGCGCAAAGTCACCGCCGTTGCCTTGATGACCAGATCATTGACCGAAAGCTTATAGGCGCCGGGGCCATCCTTCGGGCTCCGCGCATTCAGATCAGCGCGGATTTTCAGTAGCGCATCAATTTCCACATCCGTGCTGACATAGAAATGCGGGATCGTCGCCTTGGATTCGGCAAGGCGGCGCGCAATCACCTTGCGGATGCTGCTATTGGGGATGGCGGTATGCGGCGCAGTGATCGCAACCGGCGCGGCGGGGCGCGGGGTCGCAACAGGCGCGGGCGCGGCAATAGGTGCGGCAGCCGCAACGGGCGCTGGGCCACGCGACAACGCCGCATCCACATCCGCCTTCACAATCCGCCCATTGGGGCCAGACCCGCTGATTTTGCCGATATCCAAACCGGCTTGTGCGGCCATGCGACGCGCCAGCGGGCTCGCGAATACGCGATCACCTGATGTAGATGCAGGTGCCGGCGCAGTAGCGACAGGCGCGGCGGCAACGGGCGCGGGTGCAGCAGGTGCAGCAACAGCAGCAGGTGCCGCTTTCGGTGCAGCGCCAGCGGCGGGCACGGCTTCGCCCGCTTCCACCAGCACGGCGATCACGTCATTCACCTTCACGGCTTGCGTGCCGGCGGGCACCAGGATGCGGCCCAGAATGCCCTCATCCACCGCTTCCACTTCCATCGTCGCCTTATCGGTTTCGATTTCCGCAATCACATCGCCGGCCTTGATGCGGTCACCTTCCTGCTTCAGCCAGCGCGCCAGATTGCCTTCCGTCATCGTCGGAGACAAAGCCGGCATCAGGATATTCGTTGCCATGATTTTTCCCTTTACCGCCGATAGGTGACGCTGCGCGCCGCTTCCACCACCTGTTCCAGGCGCGGCAGCGCAAGTTTTTCCAGATTGGCCGCATAGGGCATGGGCACATCCACACCCGTGACCCGCACGGGCGGCGCATCCAAATGATCAAAGGCGGTTTCCATGATTTGCATGGCAACCTCTGCGCCGATGCCCGCGAAGGGCCAGCCCTCTTCCAAGGTCACCAGGCGATTGGTCTTGCGCACGGAAGCCGCGATGGTTTCCGTATCCAAGGGCCGGATGGAACGCAGATTGATCACCTCTGCGCTAATCCCCTGTTCTGCGAGCTTTTCCGCCGCCTGCATCGCCATGCCGACCATGATGGAAAAAGCAACGATGGTGACATCACTGCCTTCGCGTTCCACCTTTGCCTTGCCGATATCCAGCACAAAATCATCCGCCGTCGGGCATTCAAAGCTCTGCCCGTAGAGGATTTCATTTTCCAGTACGATCACCGGATTGGGGTCGCGAATGGCCGCGCGCAACAGCCCTTTTGCATCGGCCGCCGACCAGGGTGCTACAACCTTCAGCCCCGGGCAATGCGCATACCAGGAAGCATAGCATTGCGAATGCTGCGCCGCGACGCGGGAAGCCGCGCCATTCGGACCACGGAAGACGATGGGGCAGCCCAATTGTCCGCCTGACATATACAAGGTCTTGGCGGCGGAATTGATGATCTGATCAATCGCCTGCATGGAAAAGTTGAAGGTCATGAACTCAACAATCGGCTTCAGGCCGGTAAAGGCCGCACCCACCGCCATGCCGGTAAAGCCATGTTCGGTGATGGGCATATCCATCACGCGGCGTGGGCCGAATTCTTCCAGCAAGCCCTGGCTGATTTTATAGGCGCCTTGGTATTGCGCCA
>JADCFR010000102.1 GCA_020249415.1 Roseomonas sp.
ATCAAGCAGCCCAGAGGCTTCCGACAATTCCTCCTCCGAGGGCTCAACCAGGTCAGAGGCGAATGGGCCATGATCTGCACCGCCCACAACATCCTCAAGCTCTACAAGGCAACAGGATAAACAAAAGGGGGACACGCACTAGAAACCTTGCTAGTGTCAACGTGAAAAAAGGCCGAAGGCCATTATCAGACAGGCTCCTAGCGCATCAGCGCCGCCTGATAGGCCGCCGCATCCAAAACCAGCGCCTGGGCGAAATCCGCATCCCGTTCAATACCATCCAGCCCGGGGCAGATCTCCCGCAGCGCGCTGGCCTCAAGCGCCGAAACCGGCGGCCGCAGCGCACGCAGCCGCGCCAGTACCGTCCCCATGGGTTGCTGCCCAGCGCGCAGGGCTGCCAGGGCGGTCGCCGCAGCCTCATCCCCGCCGGCGGTGCAAAGTGCCGGCAATAGCCCCGCCCCCTGCAAGGGCCAGCCAGAGGGCATGACAATGCGCGACCAGCTCAGCTGCAATTCCCCGCCATTGGGCAAGGGCAGCAGGATTTGCACCAGGCCCTTGCCCTGAGTGCCGGTGCCAAGCACCGCCGCCCGACCACGCTCCGCCAAGGCCGCCGCCAGGATTTCCGCCGCCGAGGCCGTGCGCCCATCCACCATCACCACAATGGGCCGGCCCTGAGTGAGGTCACCATCGGAAAGGCTGGTGTAGCGCCGATTGGCCTCCGGGTGGCGCCCGGCAGTGGCCACAATTTCACCCGCATCAAGGAAGATATCAGCCACCGCCACGGCTTGGGACAGGACCCCACCGCGATTGCCGCGCAAATCCAGCACAAGGCCGCGCGGTGGGCTGGCGCCAGCAAAGGCCGCTTCGATAAAGCCCGCCACCTGGGCCGAGGTCAGCGCGGTAAAGCCAGAAACGCGCAAATGCAGCACGCCATCGCGCATTGTCGAAGTCACGGTTTCCACACGCTGCGCCACACGCTGCAGCGTCACATTGCGCCGGCGCCCGGCGCGCTGCGTCACCAGCGTCACCTCGGTCTCCGGCGCGCCTTCCAGCAGCAATTCAGCGCCGGGCAGGTCATTGGCCAGGACCATTTCATCATCCACGGTCACCAGCCGATCCCCCACGCGAATGCCCGCCGCCGCCGCCGGGCTGTCGCGCGTGACCGCCGCCACCACCACCTGGCCGCGCTGCGCCGCAAGCCTGAGGCCCACACTGCCCTGCCCAAGCCGGCGTTCCCGCGCCAGCTGCGCTTCTTCCGGCGTCACATAGCGGCTGAAGGGGTCAAGATGGCCGAAAATTGCCGAAAAGCCGGCACGCAGCAGCCTATCCCGCCCTTGATCGCGAATGGCTGGTGAGGCTGCCCAGGCGGCTTCCTGAAACGGCAGCAGCGCTTCGGCTGCGCTCATGCCAATCGCTTCCGGCTTGCCGCGCGCGGAATCGCTTGGCAGCACGCGGCTGATCAAGGCGCGGCGCGCGCGCATCAGGCGCAATTCGCGCCCCTGCCGTTCAACCCGAAGGCTTGGATCATGCAACGTAAAACCCGCAAGGCCCCAGGTGATCAGATCACTCGGCAGCGCGCGTTCCATATGGCGGTCCAGAATGGCGGCGAAGCCGGCAGCGAAAACCGCCTGCATTTCCTGACGCGGGAAGGGGGCAATGGCTTCATGCACCCCGGCGCGCGGGACTTCCTGCGCCAAGGCCGCGCCCAAAGGCAGGGCGGAAGCAAGCAGCAGGATCAGAAAAGCAAGTGAGGCAAAAACGCGCGCGCGTGCGCTCAGCGCCGCCCACGCCGTGGTGGCGCCGGGCGCCCACTGCGCTTCGGTATGCCCTGCATGATGTGAAACACCATCCCGCCCGTGCGCGCGGTCGCTTCCCTGAGCCGCACTTCCACAGACTGGCCCAGCGTAAAGGTCAGACCTGTCCTGCGACCAGCCAGGCGCTGCGTGGCTTCGTCCTGATCCCATCTATCATCCGGCAATGAGCCAAGCGGTACGATTCCGCTCGCGCCATTCTCCTCCAAAGTGACAAAGAGACCGAAGCGTGTCACCCCAGAAATGCGCGCGGCGAAGATATTTCCCACGCGCTCTGACATATATGCCGCAAGGTAGCGATCAACCGCATCGCGTTCCGCCATCGCCGCGCGCCTTTCAGTCGCGGTGATGTGTTCGCCGGTTTCCAAAAACCGCGCCGCTTCCACTTCCGCAAGACCATCACTGCCAAGCTTCAAGCCGCGGATCAGCGCGCGATGCACGAGCAAATCCGCATAGCGCCGAATGGGTGAGGTGAAATGCGCATAGCGCGCCAAGGCCAGGCCAAAATGCCCGATATTGTCGGGCGCATAGGCCGCCTGGGATTGGCTCCGCAGCACGGTTTCATGCACCAGGCGTTCTTCCGGCTTTTCCTTCACCGAAGCCAGCAGCGCCGCGAAGTCGCGCGGATGCAGCCGATCACCGGGCGGGAGTGACAATTCCAGGCTGCGCAAAAATTGCCTGAGCCCTTCCAGCTTCAACTCCGAAGGCCGGTCATGCACGCGATACATGCAGGGCTGGATCAGGCGTTCCAGCTCCTCCGCCGCGCAGACATTGGCGGCGACCATGAATTCCTCAATCAGCCGATGGGAATCAAGCCGCGCGCGGGGCACCACTGCCGTCACACGCCCCTTGTCATCCAGCAGCACACGGCGTTCCGGAAGGTCCAAATCCAGCGTGCCGCGCGCCTCACGCGCTGCCAGCAGGGCGCGAAAGGCGCCGTAAAGGCTCGCCATATGGCCTGGCGCCAAGCCTTCCGGTTCACACCCGGCTTCAAAACGCGCCTGCGCCTGTTCGTAAGTGAGCCGCGCGGCGGAGCGCATAATGCCGCGCCCGAAGCGATGCCCGGTCTTTCGCCCCGCGCCATCAAAGCGCATTTCAACAAAGAGGCAGCCGCGATCTTCGCGCGGACGCAGGCTGCACCAGCCATTGGAAAGCGCCTCGGGCAGCATGGGCACGACGCGGTCGGGGAAATAGACCGAATTGCCCCGCGCCCAGGCTTCGCGGTCCAGATGGCTGCCGGGGCCGACATAATGCGCGACATCGGCGATGGCGACCGTGACTTTCCAGCCGGCGCCATCGGGTTCCGCATGCACGGCATCGTCAAAATCCCGCGCATCATCGCCATCAATCGTCACCAGCGGCAGGTCGCGCAAATCAACGCGCCCACGTGCGGTGACACCCTTCGCCGCTTCGGCTTCGCGCAAGGCTTCGGCGGGAAAGACATCCGGGATGCCATGGGCATGGATGCAAATCAGGGAGACCGAGCGCGGTTCGCCCATCACACCCAGGCTTTCGACAATCCGCGCCGGCTTGGGGCCGAAATGCCGCGTGGCGGGCAAGGGTTCTGCCAGCACAATATCGCCTGGTTTGGCGCCGCCGGCTTCACCGGGCGGGACCATCCATTCGCCCTTCTGGCGCCGATCGGTCGGGATGATGCGCCCTTCCTCATAAACGCCCAGAATGCGCGCCGGCGCGCCGCCCGCGATGCGCTTGAAAGTGCGGCCTTCATATTTGCCGGCGCCGATGGGCTTGAGGCGCGCCAGCACACGTTCCCCAACTGCCAGCGCCGGGCGGCCCTTGCCTTCCGGGCGCATATAGATGATGGGCGGGCGGCCTTCGCCCTGCCATTGCAGCGGGCGCGCGATGGGATCGCCATCCGGGTCCGTGCCGGTCACTTCCACCGGCGCCATATCCGGCAGGCGGCCGGGCGCGATGATGGCGCGCTTGCCGGCGGGGCTTGAGCCACCTTCTTCGGCCAATTCGCGCATCATTTGGCGCAAGGCCGGGCGCTGATCGGTGCTCAGGCCAAAGGCGCGGGCGATTTCGGATTTTGTCACGCGGCCTTTGGCTTCCGCGAGAAAACCGCGCAGCGCTGCCTTTGATGGCAATTCGCCTGTGCCTTCGCCTGCCTGACGCGCCGCACCGCGACGTTTGGCGCTGGCTGCGGGGCCGGAAGCGGCGCGGGATCGGGCCTTATGGCCTTTCACCGGCGGGCCGCGACGTGGCATCTCAGCGGCTGCTCTTGCGGGCGGCGGGCTTGGCTTTTGCCTTGGCGGCCGGCTTTGCTTTGGCGGGCGCGGCCTTTGCCTTGGCAGCCGGTTTGGCCTTCGCCGCGGCGGGCTTCGCCTTGGCCGCTGGTTTCGCCTTGGCGGCGGGCTTTGCTTTCGCGGGCGCTGCCGGGGCGGTGGCCTTGCGCGCGCCACCCTTCGCACCCTTGCGGGCCGCCGCGCCGCGCGCCTTCATTTCCTTGCCCTTTTCGGCGAGCAGCGTGACCATATCGGCAAGCACGGCATCTTCCATCGCCAGATCGCGCGGCAGATTGGCCACCACCCGCCCATGCTGCGCGTAAGGCCCAAAGCGGCCCTTGCGCACCACCACCATCTCTCCGTCCTTGGGGTGCGGCCCCAATTCGCGAATGCGCGACCGCGCATCGGCCAAAAGCACAATCGCGCGATTGAGCCCGATGGTCAGCACATCATCATCCTTGTCCAAGGATTTGAAGATGCTGCCACAGCGCACATAAGGCCCGAAGCGGCCAAGCCCGGCGGTGATTTCTTCCTGGCTTTCCGGATCAATACCGATCACGCGCGGCAGGGAGAGCAAGCCAAGCGCTGCTTCCAGCGTCATGCCATCAGGGTTTTGTCCGGCAGCGAGGCTCGCGCGGCGCGGCTTGGTGGGCTTGCCCTTGGCGTCCGTGCCGGGCTCCCCAAGCTGCACATAAACCCCGTAAGGCCCGCGCCGCAGCGTCACCGTCTGGCCCGTCGCGGGATCCTTGCCCAATTCGCGATCCGCGCCCGCACCTTCACCATCGGCAGGCCCAACGCCGAAGGGGCGCGTGTAGCGGCATTCCGGGTAATTGGAGCAACCAATAAAGGCGCCACCGCGCCCAAGCCGCAAGCCAAGCCGCCCGGCAGAACAACTCGGGCAGACGCGCGGGTCCGTGCCATCGCCGCGCGCGGGGAAGATATGCGGCCCCAAATCCTCATCCAGCGCGTCAATCACATCGCGCACTTTCAGATCCTTGGTCGCTTCCACCGCGCGGGAGAATTCATCCCAAAAGGCATGCATCACGGCACGCCATTCGGCTCGACCACCGGAGATTTCATCGAGCTTTTCCTCCATGGCGGAGGTGAAGCCGGTATCCACGTATTTCTCGAAAAACCGCACCAGGAAGGTGGTGACCATCCGCCCCAAATCCTGCGCCACAAAACGCCGTTTTTCGAGCGAGACATATTTCAAATCCTGCAAGCGCTGCAGGATGGAGGCATAGGTGGAAGGCCGGCCAATGCCGAGTTCTTCCAGCCGCTTCACCAATGACGCTTCGGAATAGCGCGGTGGTGGCTGGGTAAAATGCTGGCTTGCGGCGATGTCACCGCGCTTCAGGGCTTCCTTCTCCCGCATCGGGGGCAGGATGCGGCTTTCCTCATCCTCAGCGGGGGCACCTGGCAGGATGCCGGCGCGTGCATCGGCAGCGCGATCATCCTCATCTTCGCGATAGAGTTTAAGGAAACCGTCAAAGGCGACCACGGAACCGGTGGCGCGGAAATTGGCGCGGCCATCCTTGGCGGCGATATCCACCGTGGTCTGATCCATCTCGGCTGAGGCCATTTGCGACGCCACCGCGCGCTTCCAGATCAGATCATAAAGCCTGGCCTGCGCGCCTTCCAATTCGCCGCCCATGGTATCGGGGCTGCGCGTGACATCGGTTGGGCGGATCGCCTCATGCGCTTCCTGCGCGTTCTTGGCCTTGGAGGCATATTCGCGCGGCGCGGCGGGCATGTAATTCGGCCCGAATGCGCTTTTGACGTGATCACGAATGGCGGCGATGGCTTCGCGCGCCATGGTGACACCATCTGTCCGCATATAGGTGATGTGGCCTGCTTCATACAAAGCCTGCGCCGTGCGCATGGTTTGCTGCGCACCCATGCCAAGCTTGCGCGATGCTTCCATCTGCAAGGTGGAGGTCATGAAGGGCGGCGGCGGGTTCCGGCGCACGCGGCGCTTCTCCACCGAAGCCACACTATAGAGGCCGCCTTCGGCGAGCTTTTTGGCGCGCATCGCCGCCGCTTCATCCGGCAGGTCGAATTGCTCCAGCTTGCGGCCTTCAAGATGCGTGAGCCGCGCGGTGAAGGGCGCGCCGGCCGCCGTGGTGAAGCGGCCTTCAATGGTCCAGTATTCGCGCGCGCGAAATGCCTCGATCTCCGCTTCGCGTTCGCAGATCAGGCGAAGGGCCACCGATTGCACGCGGCCTGCGGAACGTGACCCAGGGAGTTTGCGCCACAGCACCGGCGAAAGCGTATAGCCAACCAAGTAATCGAGGGCGCGGCGCGCCAGATAGGCTTCGATCAGCGGCTGATCCAAATCGCGCGGATGGGCCACCGCATATTGCACGGCGCGCTTGGTGATTTCATTGAAGGTGATGCGCTGAACATGTTTGCCCTTCAGCGCCCCGCGCTCGGCCAGCATATCCTTCACATGCCAGGAAATCGCTTCCCCTTCGCGGTCCGGGTCGGTGGCCAGAAACAGCCGCTTCGCACCCTTAAGGGCGGAGGCAATCTTGCCCACCTGCTGTTCGCCGCGCGGATCCTTGCCCCAGAGCATGGCGAAATCCTGATCAGGCAGGACGGCGCCATCCTTTTCTTCCAAATCGCGGACATGGCCATAGGAGGCCAAAACCGTGAAATCCCGGCCGAGATATTTTTCGATTGTCTTCGCCTTGGCCGGCGATTCCACCACGACTACGTCGCTCATGCCTTCCC
>JADCFR010000103.1 GCA_020249415.1 Roseomonas sp.
GTTTGCAGGTTTTCCAGACGCCGCACATTGCGCTTGCGCCGCGCCGTCACGCCATAGCGCAGCCAATGTTCTTCGCGGACGATCTTGCGCGCCAGCTTATGCGCATCGCGTTCCTCTTCTTCCAGCACCTGATCGCGCCAGGCTTCAAAGGCGCCAAAACCCTGTTCCAGCCGGCGCGTCGTGCCGCGATCCAGCCAGACCATGGCGCGCGAGAGGCTTTCCAGAAAGCGCCGATCATGGCTGATCAGCACCAGCGCAGCGCTACTGGCGGCCAACTCCGCCTCCAGCCATTCAATCGCCGGTAGATCAAGGTGATTGGTGGGTTCGTCCAACAGCAAAATATCGGGCGAAGGCGCCAAAGCGCGCGCCAGGGCCGCACGCCGCGCCTCTCCACCGGAAAGCGCAGCGGGCGCTTCGGCGCCAGTCAGCCCCAGGCTTTCCAGCAAATAGCGCGCGCGATGCGCCTCATCCGCCGGGCCAAGCCCCGCTTCGACATAGGACATCACATCGGCAAAGCCGGACAGGTCAGGTTCCTGATCCAGCACGCGCAGTGTGGCGCCGGGTTGCAGAAAACGCGTGCCAGATTCCGGCTCGATCAACCCGGCAGCGATCTTCAGCAGCGTTGACTTGCCCGAGCCATTCCGCCCGACCAGCGCCAGCCTTTCGCCAGGCGCCACGGCAAGTGACGCACCATCCAGCAACCGTGTCGTGCCAAACCCCTGGCGGATATCCTGCAGAAATAGAATCGGCGGCGCGGCCATCAGCTACCCCGCAAAGGGGTCGCGCATCATGATGGTGTCATCACGTTCGGGGCTGGTGGACAGCAGCACCACGGGGGCTTCGACCAATTCCTCGATCCGGCGGATGTATTTCACCGCCTCAGCCGGCAATTCCGCATAGGAACGCGCACCACGGGAGGAACCCGGCCAGCCGGGCATCACCTCAAAAATCGGTTCCGCGGCGGCCTGTGCGCGTTGCCCGGTGGGCAGGCGCTTCATGACTTGGCCATTTACCCGATAGCCCGTGCAGATCTTCAATTCGGCCAAGCCATCCAGCACATCAAGCTTGGTCAAAACCAAGCCCTGCACGCCGCCCACCTTCACCGCCTGACGCACCATGCAGGCATCAAACCAGCCGCACCGGCGCGGGCGCCCGGTGACGGTGCCGAATTCATGGCCGCGTTCACCCAAGCGCTTGCCGATTTCATCGTGCAATTCAGTGGGGAAAGGCCCGGAACCAACGCGCGTGGAATAGGCCTTGGCAATGCCGAGCACGAAGCCAATAGCATCAGGCCCAATGCCCGCGCCCGCGGCAGCGCTGCCGGCGACTGTATTGCTGCTGGTGACGTAAGGATAGGTGCCGTGATCCACATCCAGCATCACCGCCTGCGCGCCTTCAAACAGCACGCGCTTCCCGGTAGTCCGGGCCTCATCCAGCCTTTCCCAAATGGCTTCGGAAAAGGGCAGCAGCTTCGGCGCGAGCGCAAGCAGGTTATCCAGCAGCGCCTGTTTTTCAAACTCCGGCGCGCCAAGGCCGCGCAGCAGCGTATTGTGATGGCGGAGCAATTCATCAAGCTTGTCGGAAAGCGTCTCAGGTTCCGCCAGATCACACAAACGGATCGCCCGCCGCGCCACCTTGTCTTCATAAGCCGGGCCAATGCCGCGCCCGGTGGTGCCGAGTTTCGCATCGCCCCGCGCCGCTTCGCGCGCCTTATCAAGCGCGGGATGCAGCGGCAGGATCAAGGGCACATTATCGGCAATGCGCAGATTGTCGGGCGTCACGGAAAGCCCTTGCGCCGTGACTTTGGCGATTTCGGACAGCAGCGCTTCCGGGTCCAGCACCACGCCATTGCCGATAATGCCAAGCTTGCCGCGCACCACGCCTGAAGGCAGCAGCGAGAGCTTATAGGTCTGATCGCCCACCACCAGCGTATGGCCGGCATTATGCCCGCCCTGAAACCGCACCACGATATCCGCGCGGGAGGCGAGCCAATCCACAACCTTGCCCTTGCCTTCATCGCCCCATTGGGCGCCGATCACGGCGACATTGGCCATGGTTTCAACCTTTCCGAGGCAGCGCCACAGCGCGCCCGTCCTGAAGTGAATGGGTGCAGCGAAGCGTTTCGGGCGTATCCGTTGCCGATAACGCTGCGACAGTGACAAAGCCCTGCGCGCGGAAGGCAGCGCCATCGGCGCCGAGCGGGATGAAAAGCCGCGCCGGTTCTGCGGTCCGTGGCGCGGCGCGCAGAACTGCATCGGGGTAAAGCGTCATGCCCGTGGCCGGTTCGCCATTATGGGAAACATACCGCCCGCCACGCGCCAATTCCCCGCCCAGCCCCGGCCCATAAAGCGTGAAGGCCACACCGGTATGGTAGCGAAGGCCACGAAACTCCACGGGATCGAGTGTGATGCTGAGCCCCGGCGCGCGGCGCGCAATGGCGGCGATCACGGCGGCCGCATCCTGCGCCAAGGCGCGCGCGGCAGGGGGTAAATCCGCATCTTGCAAGGCGGCAAGCGCAGCGGGCGCCGGGCCGGAAGCCGCCATCAACGCGGGCAAGGCTTGCAATGCGGCGGCGCCCGAATCGCGCACCAACGCCGCCACCGCGGCGCTATCCTTACGGTCCAGCGCGCGGGCCAGGCTGGCGCGCAAAGCCGGCGCAAGCCCCGCGGCGTCCAGCAAAGCGGGCGTCAGGCTGGGCAGCATGACATCCAGGCTGACAGGCGCGACACCAATCGCAGCAAGGGCTTCCACCGCCACAATCGCCACCTCGGCATCGGCTTCAATGGCATCACTGCCGATCACTTCAATCCCAGCCTGGGGAAGCTGGCGTTCGGGCGCCA
>JADCFR010000104.1 GCA_020249415.1 Roseomonas sp.
CCCTGGCCTTCCGCTTTCGCCCATTCATTCAGCCCATCAAAGAAGGACCGCGGGCGGCCTGCCGCGCCCGGCGCCGGAATGGCGCGCACCACGCCGCCCGATGCGGTGACTTTCGCAAACAATCCAAAGCCACCCCCGGCGAAATGCGCAGTCACGTCGGTGATCTTAATCGGGTTGCGCAAATCAGGCTTGTCTGAGCCATATTCCAGCATCGCCTGCTGATACGGGATGCGCGGGAAGGGTGCGGGCGTCACGGCGCGCTTCGTGCCGGTCCAATCCGAAAATTCCTCAAACACGCCAGCCAGCACAGGCTCAATCGCGGCGAAGACATCTTCCTGCGTCACAAAGGACATTTCGAAATCAAGCTGATAGAATTCGCCGGGTGAGCGATCCGCGCGCGACGCCTCATCGCGGAAGCAAGGCGCGATCTGGAAGTAGCGATCAAAGCCCGCCACCATGCATAGCTGCTTGAATTGCTGCGGCGCTTGCGGCAGTGCGTAAAACTTGCCCGGATGCAGCCGAGCGGGGACCAAAAAGTCCCGCGCGCCTTCAGGGCTTGAAGCGGTCAGGATCGGGGTTTGGAATTCGGTAAAACCCTGATCAATCATCCGCCGGCGAATGGAAGAAATTACTTGGCTCCGCAGCATCAAATTGCGATGCTGGCGATCGCGGCGCAAATCCAGGAAGCGATAGCGGAGCCGAAGTTCCTCAGGAAATTCCGCATCACCCGCCACTTGTATCGGCAGCACTTCGGCCGCCGATTGCACTGCCACTTCACGCACGCGAAGTTCAATCTCACCTGTCGGCAGCTTGGCATTCACCGTGCCCGCTTCGCGCGGCACCACATCGCCCGTCACGGTAATCACGCTTTCGGGGCGGAGTTCTTCCAGCAGCTTCAGCACGGGCGAGCCCTGCGCCACCACGCATTGCGTCATGCCGTAATGGTCGCGCAAATCAATGAACAGCAAGCCGCCATGGTCGCGCTTGCGGTGCACCCAGCCAGAAAGCCGCGCAATGGAGCCGGCATCGGTGGCGCGGAGCGCGCCGCAATGATGGGTACGATAGGCATGCATGGTGAAAATTCATCCTCTGGGGCGGGAAAGGCGGGGGAAAGCGCCCCAGGGCGTGGCTTCTGTCAACCCCACCGCTTTCCCAGGCGGCGCCAGCCCTGTAAGAAAACGGTATGAATCGCCGCCACGCCGCCCCGGCAGCCGACCAAAGCCCCGCCCTGATCACCGATACCGGCAGCCTCGCCGCGCTGTGTGAGCGGCTGAAGCATGAGCCCTTTGTCACGGTGGACACTGAATTCATGCGGGAACGTACCTATTGGCCAGAGCTCTGCCTGGTCCAATTGGCCGGCCAGCATGAGGTGGCAGAGGTTGATGCCCTGGCGCCGGGGCTCGATCTCGGCCCGCTCGGCGAATTGATGGCCAATCCCCATGTCGTGAAGGTGTTTCACGCCGCCCGCCAGGATGTGGAAATCTTTTTGCTGAAATTCGGCGCCGTGCCCTACCCGATTTTCGATACCCAAATCGCCGCGATGGTGGCGGGGTTTGGCGATCAGGCCTCCTATGATTCGCTTTGCCGGTCCCTCGCGGGGGTGCAGATAGACAAGGCGCATCGCTTCAGCGATTGGTCGGCCCGGCCCCTTTCCGAAAGCCAATTGGCCTATGCGGCGGCGGATGTGACGCATTTGCGCAAGATTTTCGTCTCCCTCACGCTGCGGCTCGAACGGGAAGGCCGGATTGACTGGGTGGGGCAGGAAATGGCCGCCCTCGCCGATCCCGCAACCTATTTGACCGACCCGGACACGGCCTGGGAAAAGCTTCGCCCGCGCACCTCCAACCGGCGGTTTCTGGGCGTTTTGCGCGCCATCGCCGCTTGGCGAGAGCGTGAGGCCCAGCGCATCAACATCCCGCGCCAGCGCCTCGTGAAGGATGATACGCTGCTGGAAATCGCCGCCACCATGCCCGATAGCCCGGCAGAGCTCACCCGCGCGCGGGGCATTTCGGAAAATTTCGCCAAGGGCAAATCCGGAGAGGGGCTGCTCGCCGCCATCCGCCTCGCGCGCGCGCTGCGGGAAGAAGAATTGCCGCAATTGCAGAAGGACAAGCCCGGCCCGCCGCCCTCCCCCGCGCTGATTGCCTTGCTCAAGGTGCTCCTGTCCGCGAAGTCCGAGGAGCATGATGTGGCGCCGCGGCTGCTCGCTTCCGGGGATGATCTGGAAAAGCTGGCCATGGGGCAGGATGATGTGCCGGCGCTCTCTGGTTGGCGGCGGGAAGTGTTTGGGGAGGCCGCGCTGGCGCTGCGTTCCGGCAAATTGGCGCTTGGGGTGGATGGCCGGCGGGTGAAGCTGATCCCGGCGGGTTAACCCTGGCCCAACCCCTCAAGGAAGATAATCGCAGTCGCCGCCAGACCCAGCGCGCAGAACAGCATGGACAGCATGGGCCAGGCATTGCGCGGGCCGCGCATGGCAATCACGCCATTGCCAACCAGTGACACCATCACCGCCGCCACCGGCTGGGACCAATGCAATTCGCGAAAGCCCCAGACGATCAGCGCAATCCAGGCGACCAGCGTGGCACGCGCCAGCCAAAACCAGAAGGTCGAAGCCGCTTCGGAAGCCGGGCGCATTTCGGGCGCCGGGCTTTTGGAATGGATGAAGGCGCCGATCGAGAGCAGCACCATGGCGGCGTAATAAAGGGTCACCCCCGTCAAATGCCTAACCCGCGGGCCGCCCGCAAGAGCCCTTCTTTACGCGATGGTCGCCCTGCGCCCCATTCCGCGCTAACCCTGCGCCATGCCCGCCCCGCCTGCCCTGCTGCAAGTACTGCCCGCGCTCCGCTCCGGCGGCGTGGAACGCGGCACGCTGGAGATTGCCGAGGCACAAATCGCCGCCGGCTTCCGCGCCATTGTGGCCTCAGCGGGCGGGGAGATGGTGCCGGCGCTGGAAGCACTCGGGGCCAGACACATCACCCTGCCGCTGACGGCGAAATCGCCCTTCGCCATCTGGCGCAATGCGACGGCACTTGCGGCGTTGGCGCGGGCGGAGGGCGTGGTGCTGATCCATGCGCGGTCCCGCGCGCCTGCCTGGTCGGCATTCATCGCGACCAGGCGCATTGGTCTGCCCTTCGTCACCACCTATCACGGCGCCTATAATGAGGGCTTTCCGGGCAAGCGGCTCTATAATTCCGTGATGGCGCGCGGGGATCGCGTGATTGCCATCAGCCATTTCATCGCCGATCTGATCCGCACCCGGCATGGGGTGGCGGAGGCGAAGCTGCGGGTCATTCCGCGCGGGGTGGACCCAAGGCGCTTTGACCCCGTGCTGGTCGGTGCCGAAAGGCTGGACAAGCTCCGCACGGCCTGGGGCCTGCCGGAAGGCCGCCCGGTCATTATGCTGCCGGCGCGGGTCACGCGCTGGAAGGGGCAGATGGTGCTGGTGGAGGCCATGGCGCGGCTGCCCGGCGAGTCACTCGCGCTTTTGGTGGGTGACGCGGAAGAACGCCCGGCCTTCAAGGCAGAATTGCTGGCGCGCATTCAAAGCCTTGGTTTGCAGGATCGCGTGCGCTTGGTCGGCCACGCCAACGATATGCCCGCAGCGCTGCTGTTGGCCGATGTGGTTATCCATGCCTCGACCGATGCGGAAGCCTTTGGCCGCACGGTGATCGAAGCCCAGGCCATGGCGCGGCCCGTGATTGC
>JADCFR010000105.1 GCA_020249415.1 Roseomonas sp.
AAGGCTGGGCGGCATCCGGTGGTGGAAGCGGCACTCGCCCGTGCGCGCGGCCCGGCCTTTGTGCCCAATGATTGCGATCTATCGGCAGGGCAGCGGCTTTGCCTGCTGACCGGGCCGAATATGGCCGGCAAATCCACGTATTTGAGGCAAAACGCGCTGTTTGTGATTTTGGCGCAGGCCGGGCTTTTCCTGCCCACCGAAGCGGCACGGCTTGGTCTGGTGGATCGGCTTTTCTCCCGCGTGGGTGCGGCGGATGACATTGCCGGCGGGCGTTCCACCTTCATGGTGGAGATGGCCGAAACGGCGGCGATATTGAACCAGGCCAGCGCGCAATCCCTGGTGGTGTTGGATGAGGTTGGGCGCGGCACCGCCACCTGGGATGGGCTGGCGATTGCGTGGGCGGTGCTGGAAGCTTTGCATGACCGCATCCGTTGCCGCACCATCTTCGCCACGCATTTCCATGAATTGACGTCGCTCGCCGCCAAACTGCCGGAACTGGCGCTGGCCACCATGCAGGTGCGCGAATGGCGCGGGCAGGTGATTTTCCGCCATAGCGTGGGTCCTGGTGCCGCTGAGAAATCCTGGGGCCTGCATGTCGCAAAGCTCGCCGGTGTCCCGCGAGAGGTGCTGCGCCGGGCAGAGGCTGTGCTCGCCTCGCTTGAAGCCCGCGCCAAGGGGCTTGACCCCCTGGCGGAAGAACTGCCGCTTTTCGCACGCCCCGGCCCTGCCGCCGCGCCATCCCATCCCGCTTTGGAAGCGCTTGCAGGGCTTGATCCCGATACACTCAGCCCGCGAGAAGCGCAGGAGTTTCTCTACCGCATTAAATCACTTTTGGAGACTGTCACACCGCCGCCGGACACGATAATGTGACAGTAATGAGTCTGACCAAGACATCCCCCGAAACCGCCCCTGCGCCGCATCGGCGCGGGGCCAAGCACCCTGGCATTGTTTCTGAACAGCCCTTGGTGCTCGGGGATTTGCTGGCGGAATTGCTGCCGGAAGGCCAGCCCATGCCGCGCGATGCGGCGCTGGCGCTGCTTCGCCGCCATTTGGGCCGCATTCAGGCGCGCGTGCAGGAAGCCTTTGAGGCGCGCGAATTATCGGGCCTGGCCGCGGCGCGCTGGTTGGCCGCGCTGACTGATACGCTGATGGTCGGCATTCACCGTTATACCGAGGCGCTGCACCCGCCTGATCGTGGCGAGAAAGCCCATGCCTTGGTGGCGACCGGCGGTTATGGCCGCGGCGTGCTGGCACCCTTTTCCGATATTGATCTTTTGTTCCTGACCGATAACAGCATGGGGCCGCGCGGCAGGAAGGCCGTGGAGTTCATGCTCTATCTGCTCTGGGATCTGGGGTTGAAGGTTGGGCATGCCACGCGGTCGCGCAGTGAATGCTTGCAGGAAGCGAAGCGCGACGCGACCGTGATGACCGCGCTTTTGGATGCGCGGATCGTCGCAGGCGATCCGGCGATTTTCGCCCGCTTTGATGAGGCGTTTCGCGCCGCGCGGGCGCGCACCGGGCTCAAGCCCTTTCTGGAAGCGAAGCTTGCCGAACGGCAAAAGCGCCATCGCCGTTATGGCGATAGCCCTTATGTGGTTGAGCCGCATGTCAAGGAAGGGCGCGGCGCGCTGCGCGATCTGCAAACGCTGTATTGGTTGGCGCGCTATGCGTTTAATGTGCAGCGCATGCCGGAACTGGTCGGGCCGGATAGCCCAGGCGGCGGTTTGCTGACAGCAAGTGAAGCCCGCGCCATTCGGCGCGCCTGGGATTTCTTGTGGACAGTGCGCTTTCATTTGCACCTGGTCACGGGCCGCGCGGAAGAACGCCTGACATTTGATTTGCAGCCGGTGGTGGGCGCCCGCATGGGCTATACGCGGCGCGGGCTTCAGGATGGCGTTGAACGCTTCATGAAGCATTTCTTCCTGACGGTGCGAGACGTGGCGCGTTTCACGCGCATTCTGGAACCGGCCATCATGCGCGCGGCGCTTGGCCGCCCTGCCGTGCTTCCCGCACCTGACAAGGCTTTGACCGAAGCGGGCTTTGCGCTCGCCGATGGCAAGATCATTGCCGCACCGGGTTTTGATTTCACGGTTGAACCCGTGCTGATGCTCCGCATTTTTCGGCTGGCGCGTGATCGGGGATTGGAGATCCACCCCCTCGCCTTCCGCGCCATTATTCGCCATGCGCGGCTTCTCGCGCGGCTGCGCGGTGACCCGGCGGCGAGTACGGAATTCCTCGATATCCTCTCGGGCAGGGATCCGCATATTTGGTTAAGGATGCTGAACGAAGCCGGGCTGATCGCGGCACTTCTCCCCGATTGGCAGCGCGTGGTCGGGCTGATGCAGTTCGATACCTATCACGTATTCACCGTGGATGAGCATACCATCGAAGCGATTGGTGTGCTCGGCGCGATGGAACGGGGTGAGCTCACGGAAATCGCCCCGGTTGCCAGCGAATTGATCGGCCAGGTGCAATCCCGCCGCGCACTTTATGTCGCGATGCTGCTGCATGATGCCGCCAAGGGGCGCGGCGGTGATCATTCCGAATTGGGCGCGGAATTGGCACTGCATGTCTGCCCAGCCCTTGGCCTGACACCTGAGGAGACGGAGACCGTTTCCTGGCTCGTGCTGCATCATTTGCTGATCAGCGAAACCGCCTTCCGCCGTGATATCGAAGACCCCAAGACGATCCTGGATATTGCCGAGATTGTGCAAAGCCCGGAACGGCTTCGGTTGCTTCTGGTGCTGACGGTGGCCGATATGCGCGCGGTCAGCGCCAAGGTCTGGAATGGCTGGAAGGCGACGCTGCTGCGCGAACTTTATTGGCGTGTTGCGGAAGTGCTGGCGGGGGGGCTTTCCGTGCCGGAGCGCGATGTGCGCGTGGCCCGCGCCAAGGATGCGGCGGCAAAGCTGCTGGCTGGGCATTCGCGTGCGGCAGTGGATCACTTCCTCGGCCTTGGCTATCCCGGCTATTGGCTTTCCTTTGACCCTGAAACCCATGCGCGCCACGCGGCGATGATCGAGGAAGCGCGCGCGACCAAGGCGCCGCTCACAGTACAGACACGGGTCTTGGGAAATCGCGCCGTGACGGAAGTCACTGTCTATTGCACCGACCATCCCGGCCTTTTCAGCAAAATCGCCGGCGCCTTGGCGGTGGGTGGCGCGAGTATTGTTGACGCGCGCATCCATACCATGACGGATGGCATGGCACTCGATACCTTCTGGGTGCAGGATTATCAGGGGGGCGCCTTGGATGCGCCGCATCGCCTGGCACGGCTTTCCGTATTGGTGGAGCAGGCGCTTTCGGGGAGCCTCAGGCTTCGCGATGAAATCCGCAAGCTGAAGCGCGAACCCGCCCGGCTGCGTGCCGTGACCGTGCCGCCGCGGGTGGTGATCGACAATCACGCATCCAATACGCATACGGTGATTGAGGTGAATGGCCGGGACCGGCCGGGGCTTTTGCATGATGTGACGGCGGCCATGAGCGATCAGGGCATGCAGATTGCCTCAGCCCATATCACCACCTATGGCGTGCGCGCGATTGACGTGTTTTACGTGAAGGATGTTTTTGGGCTGAAGGTTGAAAATGAACGCAAGCTCTCTGGGCTGCGCGCCGCGCTGGAAGCCGCGCTGGTACCGCCCGAGGCGGAGGTGAAGGTGGCAACACGATGAGCGAGGGTTTCAAAAGCTTTGAAGATTTCTGGCCCTATTACTTGAGCGAGCACGCCAAACCAGCAACGCGCGCACTGCATTTCGCCGGTACCGGTGCTGGGCTTTTCTTGGCTTGCGTCTCGCTGATTTCGGGCAATTATTGGCTGCTGCTGGTGGCGCTGATATGTGGTTACGGTCCCGCTTGGGTCGGGCATTTTTTTGTTGAGAAAAACCGCCCTGCGACCTTTCGCCATCCACTTTGGTCGTTGGTCGCGGATTTTCGTATGTTCTTCTTTTTCATCACC
Source organism: Roseomonas sp. (assembly GCA_020249415.1). Taxonomy (GTDB): domain Bacteria; phylum Pseudomonadota; class Alphaproteobacteria; order Acetobacterales; family Acetobacteraceae; genus Neoroseomonas. The sequence goes on from JADCFR010000105.1 coordinate 3,956, forward strand.
GGGCGGCTCGGCAATGAGCTTCGCCGCCTTGGCATTTCATAGCTTCAACCCTTCACATCCATCGCCTGCCGCAGCCCATCACTCACGAGGTTGAAGCAGATGGAGGTCACGAAAATGCACACCCCCGGCAGTACGGCGATCCAAGGCTGCACGTAAATTGCGGTGCGCAGCGTATTCAGCATCAGCCCCCATTCGGGTTCCGGTGGCTTGGTGCCAAGCCCCAGGAAGGAAAGGCCAGAGGCCAAAATCATCGAAACGCTGATCAGCGATGTCGCATAGACAAAGATCGGCCCCAGCACATTGCCCAGCACATGCACGCGCACAATAGTGAAGCCATTGGCGCCTGAGGCGCGCGCCGCGTCCACGAAATCCAGATTGCGCACGCCAGTGGTGACGGTTTCCGCCACGCGAATAATGGGCGGGATGAACACCAGCGTCAGTGCCAGAATGGCATTCATGATGCCCGCGCCCAGCGCACCGGAAATTGCCACCGCCAGCAGCACGGATGGGAAGGCGTAGAACACATCCGTCACGCGCATGATCGCCATATTGGTTTTGCCGCCGACATAACCCGCCAGCACACCGAGTACCGTGCCAATGACGAAAGCGAGTGCCACCGGGGTGATGCCCATGAACCAGGAAAGCCGCCCGCCATAAAGCAGGCGCGTCAGCATATCGCGCCCAAGCTCATCCGTGCCCAGAATGTAACCCGGCGTGCCAATGGGCCGCAGGCGGCGGATCATGCTGCCCTGATAGGGATCATGCGGCGCGATCAGTGGCGCGAACACGATTGCCAGCAGCATCAGCAGCAGGACCGAGGCACAAAAGATCGTCACCGGATCACGCCGTACGCGCTTCCAGACGCCAGCCCAATAGCCGGTGGAACGCTCCGGCGCCTGCCGCGCCTGGACAGCGAGTTCGGCTTCCGCCGCGGATGGGGTGGATGCGCTATTGGACATGGCGTCAATTCCGCTTGATGCGCGGATCAAGCGCGGTTTGCATCAGATCCACCAGAAGATTGAGCGCAACAAAGAACATGGCCAGCACCAGAATGGTGCCTTGCAGCACCGGCAAATCGCGCTGGAAAATCGCGTTGTTCAGCAACAACCCCGTGCCTGGCCAGGAAAACACAGTCTCGACCAGGATCGAACCGCCCATCAGATAGCCAAGCTGCAAGCCCATCACCGCCAGCGCGGTCGGCGCGGCATTCTTCACCACATGCAAAAAGACACCGCCGCGCGTGAGCCCCTTGCCGCGCAACGCGGTGACAAATTCCTGGTTCATGATCTCGGCCACGATGCCGCGCACGGTGCGCGTCACAATCCCCATGGGAATGACAGAAAGGGTCACGGTCGGCAGGATCAGGTGCTTTATATGCTCCCAATCCCAGACCCAATCGGAAGACCCGCCCGGCCCCGCGCCCATGGCCGGCAGCCAATTCAACTGCACGGAGAAAATCACCACCATCACCATGCCAAGCCAGTAATGCGGCACGGAAACGCCACCAACTGCAATCGTCACCGCCACGCGATCCAGCCAGGACCCGCGGAAGGTGCCGGCAAGCCCACCCAGGACACAGCCCAGAATGAAGCCAAGGATGGAGGCAGAGGCCGCCAGCATCAGCGTATTGCCAATCGCGCTTGAAAGGTCAGACCAAACCGGGCGACCAGATGCGAGTGATCGGCCCAAATCCCCTTGCACCACCTTCATCAGCCAAAGCCCGAATTGCACGGGCAGCGGCTTATCCAACCCGTAATCGCGCCGCACCTGTTCCACCACATCGCCCGGCGCATCGGGCGGCACAATGGCATTGATGGGATCACCGGGGGCGATCTGCACCAGCATGAAGCAGACAAAGCCGACCGCGAGTGCAATCGGGATGCCATAGGCGATGCGACGGATCAGGTAGAAGAACATTGTCTCTCCGGCAATCGCCGGGCGGGAGTGGCCGCCCGGCGATCAGGGGTTACTGAATGAAGGGCAGGCGCAGATCCACAAACCAGCTCTGCGGCTGCACATAGCCACGCACGCGCGGGCTCATGGCACGCGGTGACACGTCATGCGCAATCCAGATGAACAGCGCCTCATCCACGCCGGCGGCATGCAGGCGGGCGAGTGCTGCATCACGCGCGGCGGGTTCGAAAGCGTTGCGCGCTTCGGCGATCATTGCGTCAAAGCGCGGATCGTTGAAGAAGCCCCAATTATTGGACACCGGCGGCGCCATTTTCGAATCCCAGAAGCGCACCATGGCAAAGAAGGGGTCCATGGCCGCGAAGGAGACATTGGTGGCATGCGCCCCACGCGCCGAGGCATGGGTGCAGCCCTGGCGCCAATTGGCGAACAAGGTGTTCCATTCCACGACATCGAATTCGACATTCACGCCAATTTGCTTGAGATCCTGTTGCAGGAACTCATTCATCGGCAGCGGCTGCATCTGGCCCGAACCGGAAGCCGAGATTTGCACCTTGAGCGTCAAGGGACGCTGGGCCGTATAGCCCGCTTCCGCGAGCAGGCGGCGCGCCTCGGCCTTGTCGGTGCGGATATTGAAGCTTGGATTGCCGAACCAGGGATGGCCACGCGGCACGGTGCCGACGGGGATGGACATCATGCCCCCCAGCAGGGTGCGCAGCCCTTCGCGGTCAATGCCAAGATTGATGGCGCGACGCACGCGCACATCGCGCAAGGGCGAGCCTTCCGCGAAGCAGGGCTGCCAGGGCCAGACATGCGGCTGCGCATTGCTGGTGATCACCATGCCGCGCTGGCGCAGCTGCGGAATGGCATCCGGCGCCGGTGCCTCGATCCAATCCACCTGGTTGGACAGCAGCGCGGCGGTGCGCGCATTGGCTTCCGGGATCGG
>JADCFR010000106.1 GCA_020249415.1 Roseomonas sp.
AAATGAACGTCACCAGCACAAAAAGCGGGATCAGCACCACAAAGGCCCAGGCGCAATAGCCGAAGAAGGATGGCATGCGCACACCCTGTTCTTCTACAATCGCCTTGACCATGAAATTCGGCGCATTCCCGATGTAGGAATTGGCCCCCATGAAGACCGCGCCGCAGGAAATTGCGGCCAACGTCAAGGCACCTTCCGTCATCAGAAAGGCGGGATCACCGCCGGCCAGGTTGAAGAACACCAAATAGGTCGGCGCATTATCCAGGAAGGAAGACAGCGCCCCGGTCAGCCAGAAATAGACCCAGGGAATCGGCTCCCCGTCCGCGCCGGAGGTCAGCGCCACCAAAGGCGCCGCCGCACCCGCCGTGCCAGCTCGCAGAATGGCCAGCACCGGGGCCATGGTCACGAAAATGGCGGCAAAAAGCTTGGCGACTTCCAAAATGGCGCCCCAGGCGAAGCCATTATCATCGCGCAATTGCCGCGGCGTGACCCACATGGAAATGGCGGCGATGGCGACAAACACCGCCACGCCGACCAGCCGTTCCAACCCAATCTTTTCGCCAAACAGCGCCACATCGCCCGGCCGCCAATAGCCCTGCGCCAGCACCATCAGCACCACGCCGCCAATCAGCCAAAGATTGGCATAGCCTTCGATGGAAAGCCTCTCGCGCTTTTCGATGACCGGTGCCACCGGCTTTTCGCGCGACCAGGCCCAGCTATCCAGCACGTAATAGGCCGCCAGCAGCAGTACCGCGCAGACGAGGAACTCGCCGAACATATGCGTCGTGGTCCAGAAGAAGGACACGCCCTTCAAAAAACCCAGATAGAGCGGCGGGTCACCCAGCGGCGTCAGCGATCCGCCGATATTGCTGACCAGAAAGATGAAGAACACAAAGGTATGGATCTTGCGCTGGCGGAAGGCATTGGCACGCAAAACGGGGCGGATCAGCAGCATGGAAGCGCCGGTCGTGCCCATGACACTCGCAATCACCGTGCCAAAGGCAAGCAAGGCGGTATTGGTGGCGGGGGTGCCGATCAGCGTGCCCTTCAGCAACACGCCGCCGCCGGTGACATACAGCGCCAGCAGCAGGGCAATGAAGGGGATGTATTCCTGCAACAGGATATGCCAGACCTCGGAAGCGGCGACGTCAGGCCCGAACACGGCGGCAAAGGGTAGCACCAGCAGCAAAGCCCAGCCGGCAGCGATCTTGCCGTAATGATGGTGCCAGAGATGCCCCGCCAGCAGCGGCATCAGCGCGATGGATAGCAACAGCCCGGCAAAGGGCAGGCCCCAAGCCAGGCTCATGCCCGCGCCCGAAACCCCGGCGGCTTCCGCCGGCAGGCTCAGCGCCAGGAACAACATCAGGGCGAAGCTGGTCGTTTTCATGGGCCAGGGCCTCCCTCAAACCTTGCGGGCTCAGGCCCGTTCAGATCGTGATTGCCGGATGATCCGCCCCGCCACAAGGGGCCCCCTTTCCCCCATGGCCTTGCGCCCCTAGTTTGGGGGGCAGCAGGAGAACACCCGATGGATATGAATGGCGAGCGCCGCATCCCCGCGCCCCGTCAGCGCGTCTGGGACGCGCTGAACGACCCCGAAATGCTGAAGGCCGCGATTCCCGGCTGCGAAAGCGTGACCAAGACGGGCGATGACGCGTTTGAGGCCAAGGTCTCGGTCAAGATCGGCCCGATGGCGGCGAAATTCGGCGGCAAGGTGAAGCTGGAAAACATCCAGGCGCCAGCTTCCTACACCATCTCAGGCGAGGGCAATGGCGGCGCCATGGGCTTCGCCAAGGGGGGCGCTGACGTATCCCTGGAAGAAACTGGCCCCAATGAAACGCTGCTGAAATTTGCGGTAAAGGCGCAGGTCGGCGGCAAGATGGCGCAGCTTGGCGCGCGGCTGATTGATGCAACCGCCAAGCAAATGTCCGATCAATTTTTTGATCGTTTCGCCGCCGCGGTCGCCGCTGCCGAACCCGCTGCGCCCGGCGCCGCGCCCGCCCCCCTGCCCGCCCCGCCCGTGACCGGCGGTGGCATTTCCATCTTTGAATTGCTGCCGGAAGCGCCGCTTGGCATTCCGCTGCTCGCCTGGGTAGGGAGCGCGATCTGGCTGGTTATTGTCGCGTTGATGTTGAAGTGAGCCTGCCCGCAAGCGTTGGGGAGACTCAGGCGCTCCTCGCCTCAGGGGGCTATGTCGCTGACAAGGCGCTGGCCACCACCATCCATTTGGCGCTGACCATGGGAAGGCCGCTTTTCCTGGAAGGCGAACCCGGCACGGGCAAGACGGAAATCGCGAAAGTGCTGGCCGCGCGCCTGCCGCGCCGGCTGGTGCGGCTGCAATGCTATGATGGGCTGGATATCTCCGCCGCTGCCTATGAATGGAATCACGCGCGGCAATTGATGGCGATACGGCTCGCGGAAGCATCGGGGGCAGCGGATCGCGCCGCGCTCGAACGCGGGATTTATGACCGGAAATTCCTCCAGCCGCGCCCCTTGCTGGATGCGCTGGAAGGCAGCCCTGCCGTGCTGCTGATAGATGAGCTCGATCGCGCCGATGAACCTTTTGAGGCGTTCTTGCTGGAAATCCTCGCGGATTTTCAGATCACGATTCCTGAGCTTGGCACGGTAAAAGCAGCAACCCCGCCGGTTGTGATCATCACCTCCAACCGCACGCGTGAAGTGCATGATGCGGTGCGCCGGCGCTGCCTGTATCATTGGGTGGATTACCCGGATGCAGCACGTGAGCGCGCCATTCTGAAGCTCCGCGCCCCCGGCCTGCCGGAAGCGCTTTCCGCCCAGGTGGTCGCCTTTGTGCAGAAATTGCGGGATGGCGATTACTTCAAGCTGCCTGGTGTGGCGGAGACGATTGATTGGGCGCAGGCCTTGTCGGCCCTTGATGCCAAGGCGCTGGAACAGGGCGTGGTGGATGAAACGCTCGGCGTTTTGCTGAAATACCAGGATGACATCGCCAAGCTGAAGGGCGAGGAAGCGGCGCGGCTGATTGCGGAGGCTCGGGCCGGGTGACGCCGGATCGCGACCCTGCCCGGATTATCGCCGGCGGCCAGCCCTTGCTGGCAGCGGCGCACAGCGCGGGCGGACATATCGCGACCAATTTGCTGGCTTTCACGCGCTTGTTGCGCCGTTCCGGGCTGCCCTTGGGGCCAGGTGAGGCACTCAGCGCCCTTGCTGCCTTGAATGCAATTGATATCGGGGACCGTCGGCAAGTGCATGCCGCGCTTCGCGCCGTGATGGTGCATCGGCGTGAGCATTTTGAGCTGTTTGATCAGGCCTTTCAGTTGTTCTGGCGCGATCCCGAAGCCGCCGCCCATGCCGCTGCCATGGCCGCGCTCGATGGCCATAAGCCGCAATCGGAAAAGCCGCCCCCCGCGTCTCGGCGTTTGGCGGAAGCCATGCAGGGCGAAAAACCAAAGCCTCGCCCGCCCGAACCAGAACCGCCGCGCCATGATATGAGCTTCACGGTCAGCGACCGGGAGAAACTGCAAAAGCTCGATTTTGAAGCCATGTCGGCCGCCGAGATTGCCGCCGCCAAGCAGGAAATTCGCAAGCTGACCCTGCCCTTGGATGAAAAACCAACGCGGCGCTTTCGCACGCATCCCGCCGGGCGCGTTGTGGATTTGCGCGCCACTTTGCGCCAAAGCCTGCGGCTGGGCGGCGATATCTTGCGGCTTGAACACAAGCAGCGCGTGGAAAAGCCACCGCCCCTGGTGGTGCTGTGTGACATCAGCGGCAGCATGGCGCGTTATGCGCAAATCCTGCTGCATTTCCTGCATGCCGTCACCAATGAACGCGACCGGGTGCATAGCTTTCTGTTCGGCACGCGGCTGACGAATGTGACGCGGCAATTGCGCCATCGTGATCCCGAATTCGCGTTTGAGATGGTGTCCCATATCGTGCCCGATTGGTCGGGCGGTACGCGGATTGGCGAAAGCCTTGGCCTGTTCAACAAGCTTTGGGCCAGGCGCGTACTCGGCCAAGGTGCCGTGGTGCTGCTGATCACCGATGGGCTTGATCGCGAAGGTGCCGCGGGGCTGGCGGAAGCGACCGAGAGGCTCCGGCAATCCTGCACGCGGCTGATCTGGCTCAATCCGCTGTTGCGTTTTTCGGGCTTTCAACCGAAATCCCAGGGCATTCGGGCCATGTTGCCCCATGTGGATGATTTCCGGCCCGTGCATAATCTTGAAAGCCTGCGGGCGCTGATCCAAACCTTATCCGATCCGCGCACCGGCCAAAGCAGAAGGATGATGGTCGCATGACCCAGAACGACAATGCCGAAGATATCCTGGCCATCGCCGCCAATTGGAAAGCGGCGGGCGAAGATGTCGCCATAGCGACCGTGGTGGAAACCTGGGGGTCTTCGCCGCGCCCGGCGGGATCGCG
>JADCFR010000107.1 GCA_020249415.1 Roseomonas sp.
AGTTGCACCGCCACCGGCGCAGCGTGGCCCGCCATGTCTAGCGCGCGGCGCAGATCCAGCGCGGCGGCCAGCGCCAGATCGTCCTCGGCCAGCGCAACCACAACCAGCACCGGCACGCCTTCGCGCAACACCGCCTGCGCCGCGTCGTCCAGCGCAGCCGGCGCGCCGATCGCCACCGGGCGGAACAGCGTATCCGCTTCCGATGCCGCGCCGATCGCCTGCAAGGGCACTGCGCAGGTTGCGTCCCGATCGAAGCCGATGATGCGGGAACCGAGCCCGGGCGGCGCGACATTATAGCGCGCCAGCGTCGCGGCGGCGGCGAGCCCCGTCTCGCCCAGGCCTACCACCGCGAGCAAGTTGCGCGCGCTGCCCGGGCGCGCCAGCGCGGCCTGCACCGACGGCTGGCGGAACAGCGCGCGCAGGCCGGCGGCGCGCCGGTCGAGCAGGCGCAGCCGCGCGCCGGGACCCGACAGGCGCAACATCGGATCGGCTTGCAGTCGCCGATATAGCGCGCCGCCGCCGACACCGGCGGTGACTGTCAGCACGCCATGCCGCGGTGCCGCTTCGCGCAGCCTACGGGCCTTGAGCGCCACCTCGACATTCGTGGCCTCGTCGTCCGACAGCGCCACCAGATGCGCAGCGCGTGCGATGCCGGCCTGGACGAGCGATTCATCGGCGCTGGAGTCGAGCCCGAGGGAGAGGACACCAGCGCGTTCCAGCGCCAGCGCCTCGGGCTCCGGCACGCCGGGTTCGAGCAGCACCACGCGATGCGGGCCGGCGGCCAGACGCAGCGCCGCCTGGCGTGCCTGGCCACCCGGCCCAGTGACGACGACATGGTCGCGGGAGCGTCGCAGCAGCGCGGTCCGGGCATCCCGCCGCAGCCCGAGGAGGGCCGCGCGGAAGGCGATGAGTAGCGCACAAAGCGGCAGCGCGATGCGCGCGAGTTCTAGCGGCAACGGCAGTTGCACATTGGGCGCGAAGCCGCCGCCGGCGCGCACCAGATCGAGCGTACGGAAGACATGGCCGAAGGCGATCGCCCAGCCCTCCGCCCGGCCCCACCAAGGCTGTTGCAGCGAGAAGCCCCAGAAGCCCAGCACGAAGGCCAGCACGCCCAGCGGCACAAGGATGAACAAGGTGGGGTCACGGATCATTCGGCATGATCCAAGCAGAACGGTCGCCAGCACGGCAAGGGGCGGCGCGCGCTTTGCGCTTGACTCAACCGGTACCGGCCGCGAAGCTGAGTGTGTTGCTGCCGTGAGAAGCCGCCGTGTCGCCCGACGAGGTCCCTGAGCTTCGCATTTTCATCTCCTCCCCCGGCGATGTCGCGTCGGAAAGGGCACGCGCGCTGGCGGTGATCGCGCGGCTGAACGGCGAATACGAAGGCCGATTTCGGCTGCACCCCATCGCCTGGGAGCAGAAAGCCCATGGCGCCCATGCCGATTTCCAGGCGCAGATTGAGGCGACCGCCACCTGCCATCTGGTGATCGGAATCCTGTGGAACCGCATCGGCAGTGCGCTGGACGCGACGCGCTACGCCCGGCCCGAAACCGGCGAGCCGTATGAGAGCGGCACGGTGTTCGAGATCGAAACCGCGCTGGATTTGCGCCGGCATGCCCAACTGCCGGACGTCGCGCTGTTCCAGAAGAATACGCCACCGCTCACCGCGCCGAGCCATGCCGAGGCCGCTGAACTCGCGCGCAACTTGGGACTGATGGAGGCGATCAGGCGCCGCTGGCAGTTCACCAAGACCGGCGCCTTCAAGGCCGCCTTCAATAGCTTCACCGACCCGGACGAATTCGAGAGACTGCTGGAACAGCACCTGCGCGCCTGGCTGGCCGAGCGCGGCCACGGCGCCGACGGCGTGGTCTGGCGCATCCGGGACCAGGATGGCCGGGACCGCACGCCCTATCCCGGCCTTGAAGCCTACGGCGCCGAGCATGCCCCGGTATTCTGCGGCCGCGACCAGGTGCTGGAGCTTTGCCTGCAGGATCTGCGCGCGGCAGCGCAGCGGGGCTGTGCCTTCCTGCTGCTGCTGCTGCTAGGTGCCAGCGGTGCGGGGAAATCCTCCCTGGCGCGGGCCGGGCCTCTGCCGCGGCTCAACAAGGCGGGCGCGGCGCCCGGCGTGAATGGCTGGCGCGAAGCAATCTTCCGGCTGGGCCAGGACCCGTTGGCAGCATTGGCGCGCGCGCTGTTCACGGCACTAACGGAACTGGCGGTAACGGGCACCCCCACGCCGGCTGTCTGGTGCGCGACAGTGCGCGGCCATGCGGAGGCCGCGGCGAATTCCGTGAAGGCCGCGCTGTAAAGCGCGCCGCCTTCGCCGCAGCGCTGGCCGCACTGGGGCTCTGCGGTGAGACCTGGGTGCTGGCGACGCTGCGCGACGATCGCTACGCCGGGCTGCTGGAACAACCGCTGCTGCTGGCACTGAAGCGCGACGGCGCCACACAGGACCTGATACCGCCAGAGGGTGCTGAGCTGGAGGCGGTGATCCGTGAGCCTGCGCTGCGCTCCGGCCTGCGCTTCGAGCGTGACGCCGAGGGCCGGGACCTTGCTGATGAACTGCGCCGCGCCGTAACCAGCGCGGACGCTCTGCCGCTGCTGCAGATGACCCTTTCGCGGCTATTTGAGGAGCGCGACCGCGACAGCGACACCATGACGTTCCGCGCCTATCGCGCATTTGGTGGCTTGAGCGGTGTGGTAGACAAGCAAGCCGAAGACGTCTTTGCCAAGGCCGATCCCGCCGCGGCGGCCGAACTGCCGGCACTGCTGCTCGGCCTGGTCGGCGGCGTC
>JADCFR010000108.1 GCA_020249415.1 Roseomonas sp.
ATCATATCCAGCCCCATGGCGCCGACGCGCGGCATGTAATTGCGCATGATCGCGTAGCGGCCCTTCGGCATCCAGGGCATATCCTCGCGTTTGGCGAGTGGATGAAAGCCAATCGGCGCAAAGCCTAGGCCCAGGGGGGCGGCGACTTCGCGCACCTCATCCAAATGCTGGAACAGCTCGGCGGAAACATCGTGCAGATTGGGCAAGGCCGCGCCGGAAAGTTCAAACTGCCCGCCCGGTTCCAGGCTGACCGAGGCGGCACCGCGCTTCAGGCCAATCGGGTTGCCGCGATCGAGTATTGGCTCCCATCCCTTCGCCATCAGCCCTTCCAGCATGGCGCGAATGCCCTGGGGTTCATAGGGCGGTGGCGCGTAATCCGTCAGGCGGAAGCCGAATTTTTCATGCTCGGTGCCGATGCGCCAGGCGGATTTGGGCTTGCAGCCGGCAGCGAACCATTCCGCCATTTGGCGGGTGGAGGTGATGGGCGTGGGATCGGACTCGCCGGGATTGGACATCAAAACCTTCCAGGGGCGCCGCCGGGACGGCGCGAAACGTCATCAGGACCAGTCACCCGCCAGGGCGGCAAGGATGGCAAGCCCCGTAACCGCCGCCGTTTCCGCCCGCAGGATGCGGGGGCCAAGGCCGATGGTCTTAACAAAGGCGTAGCTTCGGGCGGCGTCAAGTTCGGCGCGGTCAAAGCCACCTTCCGGGCCAATCAATAGCCCAAGCGGCAGGCGCTGCCCAGCAAGGGCATTTGGCAAGGGGTCCGCCCCGCTGCGCTCGGCGGCCATGAAGATCGGCGTGCCATCCCAGGCGCCTAGCGCCGCGTGCAATGGCATGGCGGCGTGGATGACAGGCAGGCTTAATCTCTCACATTGCTCCGCCGCGCCGCGAGCAATCGCCGCCAGCCGCGCCTGGTTCACCCGATCCGCGACAGACCGCCGCGTGAGAACGGGATGAATGGCGGCAACGCCCAATTCGGTCGCCTTTTCCACCAGCCATTCCATGGCATCGCGCTTGAGCGCCGCCACCATCAGGCGAAGATCAGGCTCTGGCGCTGGTATGCGGCTTTGCGCTTCCAGCGCGATGCGGCAGCGATCCTTGTGCAGCGCCGTGATCCGCCCCGCCCATTCGCCATCCCGCGCATTGAAGACGGCCACGGCATCGCCCGCGCCACGGCGCAGCACGGCGCCCAGATGATGCGCCTGGCCGGGCTCAGCCTCTATCTCAAGGCCGGCGGCGAGGTGGGTTTCAAGATGGAGGCGCGGGGTGGACATGGCGGGGTTCCATCCCTCTTTATAGCCCCATGAGTGGCCATACCGATATCCGCAGCGCCGGCTGGGTGGCGCGCCTGCCGCAGGCCTGGCGCCCCTATGCGTTGCTGATGCGCCTGGATCGGCCCATCGGGTCCTGGCTGCTGTTCCTGCCGGGGCTTTGGGCCTTCGCCATGGTGGCGCCGGACTGGCGGCAAGGGCTGTGGCTGTCCACCTTGTTCGGCCTAGGCGCGGTGCTGATGCGCGGCGCTGGCTGCGTGGTGAATGATCTGTGGGACCGCGAATTGGACCGGCAGGTGGAACGCACGGCGGGGCGGCCGCTGGCGTCCGGGGCGCTGCGGGCACGGCATGCCTTGGTGTTTCTGGCGCTTGTCTTGGCGGCGGCCTTGCTGATCCTGCTGCAATTGAACCGCGCGGCGCAGTGGTTGGGGGTGGCGTCTCTGCTGCCGGTGGTACTGTACCCGCTGGCCAAGCGCGTGACGGATTGGCCGCAAGCGGTGCTCGGGGTGATATTCTCCTGGGCCGCACCCATGGGTTATGCGGCGGTGACGGGCGGGCTCGATCTGGCGGCACTCGCGCTCTGGGCCGCCGGGTTCTGCTGGATTTTGGGCTATGACACGATCTATGCGCATCAGGACCGGGAAGATGATGCGCTGGTGGGGATCAGATCATCCGCGCTGCGCTTGGGGGACAAGACCAGGCCCTTCCTGATCCTTTGCTACGGGCTGACCATGGGGTTGCTGGCGCTGGCCGGGTGGCTGGCGGGGCTGGCGCCCTGGTATTTGCTGGGGCTTGCTTTGCCGGGCGCGATGTTGGCGCGGCAGGTGATGCAGCTTGATATCGCCAACCCGGCGCTTTGCCTTCGCCTGTTCAAGGCCAATCGCGATGTCGGGCTGGCGATTGCCGCGGCCTTGCTGTTGGGCCGGCTGTGACGGCAGAAGAATTCGTCGCGGCGCAAACGGTGGTGTCTCGCGCGCCCTTGGTGCCGGAAATCGCTTTGCATTTGGCGAGCGAGATCACGCCGATCTGGCAAGCGACCGAGGCTTGGCTCGCCGAACAAAACATTGAACCACCCTTCTGGGCCTTTGCCTGGCCGGGCGGGCAGGCTTTGGCGCGGGCGGTCTTGGATCAACCAAAGCTGGTTGCCGGGAAACGCGTGCTGGATTTCGCCGCCGGCTGCGGCATTGCCGCCATTGCCGCAGCGCAGGCCGGCGCGGTGTTGGTAGAGGCTGCCGAGATTGACCCTTTGGCGCTGGCCGCCGCGCGGCTAAATGCGGCCTTGAATGGCGTGGCGGTGGCAACCCCGCCCGGCGATGTGGTGGGTGCGCCCTGCCGCTGGGATGTGATTTTCGCGGGTGACGTCTGCTACGAAGCGCCGATGACCATGCATATCCTGCCCTGGCTGCGTGGCCTGGTGGCGGCGGGGGCCGAGGTGCTGATTGCCGATCCTGGCCGCGCCTATTTGCCGAAAGCGGGGCTTGATCCCATCGCGCGCTACAGCGTGCCGACCACGCGCGAATTGGAAGATCGTGAGCTGCGCGAGGTGACGATCCATCGCTTGCTGGCGTGATGCGCTTGCCGTTTATGCCGCTATCAGTGCAGGCTTGATCCAAAATGCAGGAGGACCCCATGGCCGCTTACACCCACCCGGACGCGATTGTCAGTACCGCATGGCTTGCGGCCAATCTCGGCGACCCAAACCTTCGTATCTTCGATTGCACCACCTATCTTTTGTACGAGTCCGGCACTGGCCGCCCCTATACGATCAAAAGCGGGCGAGAAGATTACGATGCCGGCCATATCCCCGGCGCCGGTTTTCTTGATCTGCAGGGCGAGCTTTCTGATCGTTCAAGCCGTTTCAACTTCACCATGCCGGCGCCTGATGATCTGGCAGCGCGCTTGGCAGCGCGCGGCATTGGGGATGGCACGCGTGTGGTGCTGTATTCCCGCAAAGCCCCGCAATGGGCGACGCGGGTTTGGTGGATGATGCGCGCGATTGGCTTTGACAATGCCGCGATATTGGATGGCGGGATTGATGCCTGGGTGGCAGAAGGCCGCGCCATTGCCATTGGTGAAACCCGTTATGCCCCCGCAACTCTACGTGCCAAGCCGCGGCCCGGTTTGTTTGTCGGGCGCGATGAAATGCTGGCGGCGATTGGTGATGGCGGCACATGTTCCATCAATGCGCTGGCGCCTGATCTGCATAGCGGGGAGAACCCGCGCTATGGGCGGCCGGGGCGCATTCCTGGCAGCGTCAATCTGCCGGCGGCATCCTTGTTTGAAGCGGGCAGCTTCAAGCTCAAGACGCCGGACCAGGTGGCCGCGGCCTTTGCCGCGATTGGCGCGGATAAGGCCAAGCGCAAGCTTATCTATTGCGGTGGCGGCATTGCCGCGACACTCGACGCCTTTCTGCTGCATCAGCTGGGGCATGAGGATATCGCGGTTTATGATGCCTCCATGAATGAATGGGCGAAGGATGACAGCCTGCCGATGGAGGTGGGGTAAGGCTACCTTGTCGCCTGCTCCAAAAACCGCAGCAGCGCGGCCAAATCCTCGGCATTATCCACGCGTTGTACCGGCATTTTTGTCAACATCACACTGGATTGGCTGCCAAAAACAATGCTTGCGAAAGCGCTTCAAAGAAGCGCTGAAACGGCTCCGGGTCCGAGAGAGCGACTTGGTTGATTTGTCCTGAAACACGCACCACAGTTTGTCGCGGTGAAATCTGGCGAAGACTGATGGTCAAACGAATCAGATTGCTGCCGTAACGCGTGGCGCTGACAGTGCCAAGGACCGCATCCGCGCGATCAACCACGAAGCCAAGGTCCTGCAGCGCGGCGATCGTTGCTTGAAAGACGCGTCCTTGATCACCTGTATCAAAGCTTCGCGTGGAAATTGCCCGTTGCGCCGCTTGGGTGTTTGAACTTGCCAATACCTGTTGCCGACTATCCATCTGGCACCCCGCTATGAGCGGCGCCACGGCTGCCAATAGCAGGACGCACAGTATCTTTGGGCGAATAAATTTAGATGTCATGGGCCGTCAGGAACACCGATTGAGAGAGCTTATCGAAAAACTCGCGGTAAAGTAGCGCATCTGTTCGTGTCTCCGGCATGAAGTTTGCGACTTGCGGTGGCGTCGGGAATTGAAAGGTCGCGCGCGCAATGCTTGACGCCTGGTCCGGCACGCGACGTATCACGATCTGAACCCTGACAGGTATAGGTGTTGCCTTTGATCCGACGACCACCCCGAATTCCTCACGCGATTCGGTCACCGTATATCCCATATCCTGCAAGACACCGATGGAAGCTTGCATCAGCAGCCTGGTATTCACGGTATCGAAGCGGCGGGACTGAATGGCGCGCAGATTGCTAACCGACTCAGTCGGCGCCAGCGCTGCTGCGTGCCTTTCGCCCTGGGGGCCGCAACCAGTGCCCCCAAGGCCGATCAGAAGAATGGCGCAGATGATGCCAACCAACTTCATGATGTTCAGAAGCTACTGGACCGATAGGAGAAATCGCGCACCAAACGCCGTTCATCAAAGCGGATCACGACGGTGAGGGTGCGTTGCGATGTGCGTGCGACACCGGAATTACCGCTGACGCCGGCTATGAGTGGAATACCTGCTCCTCCACCGCTGGCCGAATATACACGGTCGCTGGACACGCGATCATAAACCCATGTCTCGCGGCGCCGCTCATCCGTGGTGACGATATTCGGGGAACCCAGAATAGACGCAACTTCGTCACCGCTCATGCCGACACGAATGTCACGCTGCACGGTGCCAACGGTCAAACGGCTGCCAGCCTCGCTCGCCGCGGCAACTTCAGCAGCCTGCTGGGATGGTGATTGGCACCCTAACAATGCGGCGCTGAAGCCACATACCAAAAGAAAGGAAGTCTTCTTGATTGATGCCACGAGATCTAACCCTTTCCAAAACATTCAAGGACGCGCTGGCGGCGGTTCGCCGGACGCGGCGGGAGCAACTGGCGCCTGCCTTTGCCCTGGCAAGCGTTCGGCAGCAGGGCGCGGCGCGGCGGGGCCTGATCCATCAGGTGGTGCGGCCATCAGGGTGCGCGCCATCGTATTGCCAAGCGGAACAAAGAAATTGGACTGATAGAAATTGGGATCATCCACCTGTGTTTCCCGGCCTACCCCCAGAACACTCGCGTTGGCGCGAACGGTGGATTGGTTACGCCCCCTTTCTTCCACGGTTGCGGCCAAACGTAACCCCGTGAGCCTGGTTGCGGAAATGGTGCCTGTATCGGCATCAGCACGGGTGATGCGATACCCCAGATCCTGCAAAGTGGCGACCACACCACGCGCGGTCGTCTGACGATCAGCATCGACAATCCGCGTCTGCATGGCGCGAAGTTCGGTGGCTGGTTTTGTGCTGGGCACGAAGGGATCGGCGGCTTGTTGCGGCGCGCAGGCGGCAAGTGCCAGAAGCGCAGCCAAAGCGGCGAATGAGGGCGTCCTCATGCTCTGATCCCCCGGCTTGCCAGGCCTTTGCGTACCTGTTCAAAGAACCCCGAGCTGAATTCCGGCGCAGTGAGCCGTTCCGCCCTGGCAAGACCCTGAGTATTGATGACGATTCGCTCAAAGCTCACGCGCATTTGGACTGCGCCTTCCGACCTTAGGGGCAGGGTGGTCAGCGTTACGCGGATGAGTTGATCCTTATCCCAAACGGGATTGTAGCGCACCCCCAGGAGCGCCAAACCGACCGTCACGGCAATTTGCCCGGCGACTTGGCCGGCTTCTGTGGCGTCGCGATCCTTGGCACCGGCAAGAACACCCAGACGAGGCGCGCTTTCTTCTATGGTGAAGCCGAGATCCTGGAGCACGGCAGTCGCCTCTACCAGCAGGGTCGTCTCATCCCGCAGGGCGAAGCGCGCGGTTTCGCGTTCGCGTATTTGTGCTGCGTTGGCTGGGGGGGCGCCAGCCACCATGGCGTATTCGTTGGCCCAATTGGTGTTTTGCTGACACCCGGCCAAAAATAACCCCAGCCCCAGCGCTAGACTGATCTGCGGCAATTGACGAACGGTCACGTTCACCTCCCTACTGAGACATGTCCCGTAGATGACCAGAAGATTAGGGGCTGGGAAAGTGTCTTTTTTTGGGAAGGCCACATTAAAAATCGGCTTTGCCCGTAGCGCGCAGGCAGATAATCCATCCGATTGCAACGCCGCCATCCTGGCAGTTTCGGCAGAGCCCCCGGTATTTGAAACGCCGCCTCTACCTTGTCGCCTGCTCCAAAAACCGCAGCAGCGCGGCCAAATCCTCGGCATTATCCACGCGTTGTACCGGCATTTTCGTGCCCGGTGTCACCACATCGGGGCCGCGCGTGAATAGATCACCGATGGTGGTCGCGTCCCAGGTGATATCCCCGCGCGCCAAGCGTTCCGAATAGGCATAGCCAGGCAGTGACCCCATGCGGCGGCCAAAAATGCCATGCAGATGCGGCCCGGCCATGGGGCCGGCCTCGGCGGTCAGCGCATGGCAGGCGCTGCAGGCGCGAAACACTTGCGCGCCATGCGCATCCAGCCCCGCTGGCAGATCGGTGGAGGCAGGGGCTGCAATGGGGCCAATGGCGCGGCCACTCAGCGCATTCCAGCGGCGTACTTGCCGGTCAGCGCCGCCGGTCCATAGCAGCCGCCCATCCGGGGCGAAGGCCACGGACCACACCGGCAGGCCAGGGCCTTCAAGGGTGTGCAGCAGGCGCGCTGTCTCCAGCCCCCAGATCGTCACATTGCCCCCCAGGGACGCAACCGCCAGCCGCGCGGCTGAGGCATCAAGGCTGAGTGCCACGATGGGTCGGCTGCCTGCTTCCACTTCGCGCATGGCGCCATTGCGGGTGATCAGGCGCAACACGCCATCCACGCCGCCGGCGGCGAGGCCGCCATCAGGCAGGGCAGCAAGAGCATTCAGCGGCAGCCCGGCTTCGGCGATGATCTGGTTGCTGCCATTGGCGGCCCAAAGGCGGATGGTGCCGTCAAAGCCGGCACTGATAAGCGCGCCATCAGGGCGGAAGGCAACCGCATTCACCTGGCCGCGATGGCCTTCCAGGATGTGCACGCTGCCATTGGCAAGGTCCCAAAGCCGCACGGAGCCATCCCAGGCGGCTGAGGCCAAAAACCCGTCTCGCGCTGCAAGCCCTGCGATCTGCCCGCTATGCCCTTCCAGGATTTGGGTCGGCGCCGCACCAAGCCCCGGCGCCCAAAGCGCGATGCGCCCGCCTTCGCCGGCGCTGGCGATGCGCCCATCGGGCAAAAGGGCCAGCGCATTGACGCTGCCACGATGCCAGCGCGCGACGGCCCGTGCCTGGCCGGCGCGTGAGTCCCAAAGGATCACGGCATGATCGAAGCCGGCGGAGACAATATGCTGCCCATCGGGCAGGGGCAAAACGGCGCGCACCGGCCCGCCATGGCCGGACAAATCCTGCGCCATTGCAGGCGCGGCCAGCAGCAGGAACACCCAAAAAAGCCGCCGCATCACATCACCAGCCCGCCGCTGACATGGATGGACTGTCCGGTAATGTAACCCGCGCCTGCTGAGGCAAGAAACGCGATGGTCGCTGCCACATCATCGGGCGTGCCAAGGCGCCTGAGGGGAATGCGCGCGATGATCTCCTCCCATTGCGCCGCCGATAGCGCGGCATGGGCGCCGGGGTCTTTGCGCGTATAGCCAGGCACCACGGCATTCACCGTGACCTTCGGCGCCCATTCAATGGCGAGCGCGCGCACCAGCGCCTCAACGGCGGCCTTGGCGGCGGCCGAGGCCGGGAAGGTCGTGACATCATTGCGGAAAAGATGTGCCACAAAGGAAGAAACCGCGATCAGGCGCGGGTCTTGCCCTGCCGCCAGATGCGGCGCGGCAGCGCGCGCAAGCCTGAGCAGGCTGAAGGTAATCGCCTCATGGCTTTTGGCGAAGCCTACATCGGTGAGGGTTGCGATGGGCGTGCGATCAGCAAAGCCGGCATTGGCGACTAGCACATCAAGGCCGCCAAGCGCGGTGACGGTCTCATTGATCAGGCGCGCCGGGGCTTCGGCTTCGGTGAAATCGCCGAAGGCTTCGGCAACTTGCGCGCCCTTATCCCGCGCGGCGGCGGCCACACGCGCCAGGGCTTCGCGATTGGCCCTGGTGTGCAGCATCAGCGCCACGCCCGGGGCGGCGAAGGCGCGGGCCGTCGCCGCACCTATGCCGCTCGCTGCCCCGGTGATCAGAATGCGTCTTGCCGCCATGTTCCCGCTCCCTGTCTGAGGCCCAAGGATAAGCCAGCGCGGCGGCATTGCCAGCCCCGCCTGCCCGCCCCATCCTGTCCCGCAATCACTCATCCAAGGGAATGCCAGATGACATTGACCGTGCTTGAACCGGAAGGGCTCTACCCCGAGACGGATTTGGAACAGCGCATCATGGGGCCAGGCGTGCGCATCCTGCAGGGGGCGTGCAAGACCTCGCTCGCGGAATTGCCGGATGAGCTTTGCCAACAGGCGGAAGGCTTGATGACGCTGCGCATGGCGGTGCCGGCGGATCAGATTGCGCGTTTCCCGAAGCTCAAGGTCGTGATCCGCATGGGGGTGGGGTATGATAGGGTGGATCGCGCGGCCTGCGCGGCGCGGGGCATCAAGGTGTGTAATGTGCCGGATTACGGCACGCAGGAAGTGGCGGAATTCGCGGTGCTGATGGCGCTTGCCCTGCGGCGCGGCCTGACGCTTTACCATGACACACAACGCGGCCCGAACCCGGCGAAATGGGCGGTGATGCCGCACCCCGCCGTGCGCCGGCAGGATGTGCAGACCTTCGGCATTCTGGGCCTGGGGCGCATCGGCACAGCGGCCGCCTTGCGCGCCAAGGCGCTTGGCTATCGCGTGGTGTTTTATGATCCTGCGCTGCCCAATGGTTCGGACCGCGCCATTGGCGTCACGCGCTGCCGGACCATGGATGAAATGCTCGCACAAGCCGATGTGCTTTCCATCCATTGTCCCCTCACGCGCAAGACGCGGGGTTTGATTGGGGAGCGTGAATTGCGCCTGCTCCCGAAGGACGCCGTGGTGGTGAATACGGCGCGCGGCCCCATTCTGGATATTGATGCGCTGGCGCGCGTGTTGCGCGATGGCCATGTCGCGGCGGCGGGGCTGGATGTGATCCCGGTGGAACCGCCGGTCGAGCCCGTGCCATCCCTGCTGCAAGCCTATCGCAATCAGGAAGAATGGCTGGCGGGCCGGCTGATCATCACGCCGCATATCGCCTTTCATACGCCGCAAGCCTGGGATGATATTCGCCTGAAAAGCGCCGAGACCATGCGCGATGTGCTGGTGGAGGGGCTGAATACCAATGTCATCCCGCCTGACTCGGATTGATCGGGCGGGCTGATTTCCGGGCGGGCCGAGGCTATATGGTTCGGCGAAAGACAGGGGGTTTCCGATGAATAGACGCACCATGCTGGCCGCGCCCTTGGCCGCGCCATTGCTCGCCGCCGCCACCACCGCCCAAGCCCAGGCCGCGCTGGTGACGGAGGAATTCATGATCCCGTCAGGCGATGCGGGGATTGAGCTGTTCCTGCGCAATAAGCGCCCGGAAAACCTGACCAGTTTCTCCCCGGCGCGCACAGTGCTGTTCGTGCATGGCGCGACCTATCCGGCGCATACGGCCTTCGATCTGCCGCTCGGTGGCCTGTCCTGGATGGATTATATCGCGGGGCAGGGGTTTGACGTGTGGTGCCTGGATATTCGCGGCTATGGCCGCAGCACCCGCCCGCCGGAAATGAGCCAACCGCCAGAGGCCAATCCGCCCATCGTGCGCGGTGAGACGGCGGTGAAGGATATTGCCACCGCAGCCGCCTTCATTCGCGAAAGGCGGAATGTGGCGAAGCTGGTGCATATCGGCTGGTCCTGGGGCAGCACGCTGATGGGCCGCTTCGCCGCCGATAACCCCGCCTTGGTGGAACGCCTGGTGCTATTCGCGCCGCCCTGGCTGCGCGATGGGCCGAGCCTTGCTGCCGGGGCGGCACCTGCCACGCTTGGCGCCTATCGCACCGTGACCCAGGCCCAAGCGCGC
>JADCFR010000109.1 GCA_020249415.1 Roseomonas sp.
CCGATCAGAAGGCGTTGCAGTGATGCGCCAAATCACCCCGGCGCATTGCCCCGCGCATTGAGCCGCAGCGGCACAAAGCGCTGCCCACCGGCGTTTTCCACCGCAAACAGCCCGACATTGCGGTTCTGGCGGCGCAGGCGTTCGATCTGTTCCTGCACCTCCGCCGGCGTCGCCACACGCTGCTGTTGCACTTCCACAATCACATCACCGGGGCGAAGCTCACGCTCAGCGCCCGGCGTGCCGGGGATCACTTCCACAATCACCACGCCACGCTGTTCGGGCTTCAGGTTGAAGCGCTGGCGAAGCTCATTGGTAATGGTCGCAACCCGGAGCCCAAGCCCGGTCAATTCCACCGGTCCCTGACCAGGGGGCGGCGCTGCCGGAGCGGCCGCCTGGCGCTGTTCGGCCGGCAATTCGCCCAGCGTCACGCTCACGGTTTCTTCCTTGCCGTCGCGCCAGATCACCACGGGCACTGAACTGCCGACATTATTATCCGCGACAATCCGCGGCAGCGCGCGCATTTCGGGCACCGGCACGCCATTGAAGCGGAGGATCACATCGCCTGAGCGGATGCCCGCCTGCGCCGCTGGCCCATCGGCCTGCGCATTGGCTACCAACGCCCCGCGCGTACCTGCGGGCAGGCGCAACGCTTCGGCAATATCATCCGTCACCGCCTGGATATTCACGCCAATCCAGCCACGCCGCACACGCCCCGCATCACGAAGCTGCGCCACCACGCGCGTTGCCATATTGGACGGGATGGCAAAGCCAAGCCCGGCTGAGACCCCGCTCGGTGAGACAATGGCGGTATTGATGCCGATCACCTGGCCGCGCATGTTGAACAGCGGCCCGCCGGAATTGCCCGAATTGATCGAAGCATCGGTCTGGATGAAATCATCATAAAGCCCCTGGCCGATATTGCGCCCGCGGGCGGATACAATGCCTGCTGTGACCGTGCCGCCAAAACCAAACGGATTGCCGATGGCAATTACCCAATCGCCCACTTCCGATTGATCCGAATTGCCAAAAGCAACAGCGGCCAAGGGCTTGTCATGCTTGATGCGCAGCACCGCGATATCGGTGCGCGGGTCCGTACCAACCAATTCGGCACGAATGCTGGTATTGTCCTGCAGAATCACATTGATTTCATCAGCACCATCAATCACGTGGTTATTGGTGACAACGATGCCTTCCTGCGCATCAATGATGAAGCCAGACCCAAGCGACTGCGCGCGGCGCTGGCGCTGTTGCGGGCCTTCACCCTGCCCCTGGCCGGGCGGGCGGTTGCGATTGAAGAAATCGCGGAAGAATTCCTCAAACGGGCTGCCCGGCGGCAATTGCGGCATTTCCGGCGCATTGGGCCTACCCGAGCGTGGCGCGACATTCTTGGAGGTGGAGATATTCACCACCGCCGGCAGCAATTCCCGCGCAAGCGGCGCAAAGCTTTCCGGCGCGCGTTGCTGCGCCTGGGCCGGGGTGATCAGCGGCAGGGGGGCAAGCGGCGCCAGGGCCATGACACCGGCAAGGGCAAGATGGACGATACGCAAGGAAGCTCTCCTCGGGGAATACTTCTGTCAGCCTAGCAGATTGGCGGTATTGACGCGAATTTAAGGGATCGCGCCGCAACGAAATGCGACAAAAGGCGACAGCGTCACAAAAGCTTGAACAGCCAGGCAAGGCCAATGCCGCCCGCCGCCGCGATCAGCCCACCAAGCCTGAGCCGCGCCTCGGGCGTTTCAGCAAGGCTTGCCAAGGCGCGGCGCATCAGGCCGGGGGCAATGGCATAGGCCAAGCCTTCCAGGGCCAGCACAACGGCTATGCCCTGGAGCAGTGTTGTAAAGCTCACCTCGGCGCAGGCGCCGCAAGGCCATTCGGGCTTTCGCGGAAGTAGCGGAAGAACTCCGAATCCGGCGTCAGCACCAGCCGTGTATCGCCTTCGGCAAAGGCTTCACGATAGGCCTGCATGGTGCGCCAGAATTGGAAGAAGGCTGGGTCGCGCTGGAAGGCTTCCGCGAAAATGCGGATAGCTTCCTGTTCGCCCTGGCCGCGCAGGATATCGGCCTGCGCCTGGGCTTCCGCGATCAGCACAGTGCGTTCGCGTTCAGCGCCCGCACGCACGCGCTGCGCCACTTCCGCACCTTCCGCGCGGGCTTCGCGCGCCACGCGTTCACGTTCGGATTGCATGCGTGACAGGATGGCCTGCGTATTCTCACCCGGCAGATCGGCGCGGCGGATGCGTACATCTTCCACGGCAATGCCGAATTGGCGCGCTTCTTCATTCACCTGACGGCGGATTTCACCCATGATGCGCGCCCGATCGGTGGACAATACCGCCAGCAAGGGCTCGTTGCCCAGCACACGGCGGAGCGATGAGGTGACGATGGAATTGAGCCGGGCGCGAATGCCAGCTTCCGTCGCGCCCACTGTCTGGAAGAAGCGTAGCGGATCGGTGATGCGATAGCGCGTGAAGCTATCCACGATCAGCCGGCGCTGGTCGCCCAGGATCACTTCCTCCCCCGGCGCGTCAAAATCCAACAGGCGTCGGTCAAAGCCAATCACCGACTGGATGAAGGGCAACTTCCAATGCAGGCCCGGTTCCTGGATCACGCGGCGCGGTTCGCCAAATTGCGTAATCAACACCTGCTGCGTCTGGTGCACGGTGAATAGCGTGGAAGACGCGGTGAAAATCGCCGCCGCCAATACGCCAAGCAGAATGATGGAGCGGTTCATCGCGGTGCCCCCGTACGGTTTTGTATCATGGGTGCGGCGGCCGCCCCTGGTGGTAATGGCGCGGGCCGTTGCTGAGGAGCGGCAGCAGGCGGCTGTCGCGCGCCACCGGTTTCACCCAATTGCAGGAAGGGCACCACGCCCTGCAAACGGTCATCCACTATGACCTTGGGATTGCGGCGCAGGATTTCTTCCATGGTTTCCAGATACATCCGGCGCGTGGTCACATCGCGCGCCTGTTCATAGGCCGAAAGCACCGACAGGAATCGGGCACTTTCACCGCCCGCGCGCGCCACCTGGCTTTCGCGGA
>JADCFR010000011.1 GCA_020249415.1 Roseomonas sp.
ACGCACTGCCAATTCACGCGGTGAGAGTTCCGGCACCTCCAGCGCCAGATCAACGATGCGCCCCTGGACTGCATCGGGGATGCGGTTCCAGACGCGGTCAGGGCGGGATGGCTTGTCGGCCAGCGCCTCTGGCCCGCCGGTGAGGTAGCGGTCATACCAGCGATAGAAGGTCTGACGCGGGATGCCGAGGCTGGCAAGGCAGCGGCGCTGCGGCAGGTTGGCTTGCTCGACCAGTTGAATGATTTCGAGCTTTTCGGCGGCGGAGTATCTCATGCGCGGTCGTCCCCATCCGCGATCATGTTTTTTTTGAGCAGGCGGAGTTCGAGCGTCTGCTCGGCCACGACCTCCTTCAGCGCGCGGGCTTCCTGGCGCAGCGCCTTGACCTCATCGCTGGTGGCCGCCCGGGCCGTGTCACCGGCCAGGCGGCGTTTACCGGCTTCCAGGAACTCTTTGGACCAAGCGTAATACAGGCTCTCAGCGATGGCTTCGCGACGGCATAGGGCGGCGATGCTTTCCTCGCCGCGGAGCCCTTCCAGGACGATGCGGATCTTGTCCTCGGCGGAATGGTGCTTGCGCGTGGCACGGCGAATATCGCGGACCAGCTTTTCGGCTGGCACCCGCGTGGGTGGGACGGAGGATTTCTGGCTCATCTTCACTCTCCTTGGGGTTACGATGAGCCAGAAATCCTCCGTTATTCAAATCGCCTATTTGGTCCCATAGGCGCTGACGCCGGACACTGATTAACGGTAAGCGTCTGACTGAGTTAATGGTTGAGCATGGCGTGGGCGTTCGCACGAGCCAGACCGTTGAATTCAAGCGTCTTGATGAGGATTTTTTCTCAGAGGAGTAGCCGCGCACTGAGCGAGCACCCCCCTTTGTTTCGCGAGTCCAGTGCGATTAGCCTAGGCGAATGTTCTGCCAACCACGCCACATTTCCGGCATACGAAAATATCGCCTTTCCAACAGCTTACGGCCTCCGTACTAAATCGGCCAAGTCAACAGGTTCGGAGAGAATCGGCGCCCGGAGAGCGATTTTCAGGCTTTTCCCGGTTTGGCCGGTCAAAAGGTCCAGCCCCAAAACCCCAGGAAACCTGCCAAAGAGCGTGGGCATCGGGCGGAGGGCGAGCGAGTGCCTGATGGGGAATGGCGTAGGAAAGAGGACTGAAAAAGCGAAACTCTCTGGCGCGCGACCTCGAGCCCATTACCCGTCCCTCAAGGGCCGCATTGGCTGAATATGAATAAAGCACATTCTATATGGCACCCATATGAGACTTCGGCGTTTGGCTTTTCGGGAAAATTTAGTGCAATCGTTCTTTAACGTATACTTTCCTTAGGGTCAGGAGGTGCCATGCGTAACCTTCCCATGAACCGCGGCGTACAGGATCAGGGCGCTTCTGCGGTCATGCTTGACCCATCTGCTCAAGCCGCCCCGCAAGGAGTTGTCTTGGAATGCTTAGTACCTGCCTGCCAGCCTATTTTATGGTATCAGGCCTGATGGACAAGCCGGGTCTTCCCACCGCCGCGCCGGATGATCGCGATGCGCGCGATCTGCGCTGGTCGCGCCTAATGGCCGCGGCGCAAGCAGGGGATCGGCGCGCCTATGAGGATTTGCTGCGCGAATGCCTGCCGCTGCTCCGCCAGATCTGTCGCGCCCGGCTGCGCGATGCGACCGAAGCCGAGGATGCGGTGCAGGATACGCTGCTGACCATCCATCGTGCGCGGGCGAGCTATGATGCCTCTCGCCCCTTTCGCCCCTGGCTGGTCGCCATTACCGAAAGGCGGGCGCTTGACCGAATCCGTGCCCGTGGCCGCCGTGCCGGGCGAGAGGCTGCGCTCGATCTGGCGGCGGAGCTCCCGGCACCCGAAGGCAGCGCCGATGCTGCTTTGGATGCCAATCATGCGGCGGCCCGGTTGCGCGATGCCGTGCAGGATTTGCCGCCATCCCAGCGCACAGCGCTTGGGCTGACCAAGCTGCAGGACCTCACGCTACAGGAGGCGAGTGCGCGTTCCGGCATGAGTATTGGCGCGATCAAGGTCGCGACACATCGCGCCGTGCAAACCCTGCGCCGCAGACTGACGGGGCAGGAGTAACGCGCCATGCAAAGCGAAGACCTGATCCACCGTTTGGCCAATGATCTCCGCCCGGTTCGCCCGGCGCGGCCCCCCGGCGCCGCGACGGCGCTTTGGCTTGGGCTGGCCACCGCCGTCATTATTGGCGCAGTGCTGTTCTGGGGCCTGCGGCATGATCTGGCGGAACGCCTCGCCAGCGGGTTTGAGACGCCGCAACTGGTCACGGCACTCGCCACCGGCGTGCTTGCCGCCTTCGCCGCCTTTCAATTGGCCTTGCCGGATCGCAGCCGGCTTTGGGCCTTGTTGCCGCTGCCCTCTGCCTTGGGCTGGCTTGCCACCATGGGCTGGGGCTGCCTGCAGGATTTTGTGAAAATCGGGCCGGAGGCCTTGCATATCGGGGTGAGCCTGCCTTGTTTCAGCTTCATCCTGGGCCTTGGCTTGCCCCTCACCATGGTCATGCTTTGGCTGTCGCGCCATGGGGCCTGGTTCAGCCCTGGGCCTGTTGCGGCCTTGGGTGGCCTATCCGCCGCGGCGATGGCAAGCGTTGGCCTCAGCCTCATTCATCATTTGGATGCGGCGCTGATGGTGCTGATTTGGCATGGCCTATCTGTTCTGGTGGTGACCGCAGTTGCGGCGAAGCTTGGCCCTCGGGTGATGCGGCTTGGCCGTTCAGGCGGATGAGGCGAAAGCGGTTGCGACCAATTGCCGTGTGTTTCGTGTGAAGGACAGAAAGATTTTCACGCATGCTCGCCTTTGAAACCATGATCAGGCTATCCGCTTCCGTGGGCGTGCTCAGTATCATGCTGATCCTGCAGCATGCGTTTCCGCGTCGGGCGCAGCGGCTTTACTGGCGGCGGTGGCCGAGCAATTTTGGGCTGGTGGTGATTTCCTCCCTGCTCGTGCGGCTGCTTGTTCCAACGGCGGCGATTGGCGTGGCACTTTATGCCGAAAGCCAGGGCCTTGGGCTGCTGCGCTGGCTTGGCGTGAATGAGATTATCGGCGGCATCCTGGCGGTGCTGCTGCTCGATATGCTGATCTATTTTCAGCATCGCGTCTTTCACGCCCTGCCCATTCTCTGGCGGCTGCATCGTGTGCATCATGCGGATACGGAATTGGATGCTTCGTCGGGCTTGCGCTTTCACCCGATTGAGATCCTGCTTTCCATGGGGATCAAGATGGCGGCGGTGGTCGCGCTGGGTGCGCCCGCCGAAGCGGTGCTGGTGTTTGAAGTGCTGTTGAACGCAACTGCGGTTTTCAATCATTCCAATGTTGCGCTGCCGCTATGGCTTGATCGCGTCTTGCGCTGGGTTCTGGTAACGCCGGATATGCATCGCGTGCATCATTCGGTGGTGCGCGCGGAAACCGACAGTAATTTCGGCTTCTGCCTTTCCGTTTGGGATCGGATTTTCGGCACGCATATTCCGGAACCTGCCGCCGGACAGCTTGGCATGGTGATCGGCATTGATGAGTTCCGCGCCGATGAGGAACAGCGGCTGGATCGGATGCTGACGCAGCCTTTCAGGCGCGGGGCGTAATTGAGTGTAGTGCGCCTGTCCCGCTACCAGACCAATCCCGCCGGCATCAGCTTCTGCCCGCGCCACGCCCGTTCCGCCGGGGGCAATACATCGCAGGAAGGCCAGATGCCGCTGCCAAGCGCCGCCGCGTAACCCTCTGGCAGGCCCGCCGTGCGCATGGCCGCTGCCGCCGCCGCATGATCATACTCCAAGGGCAGGATTTCAACGCTGAGGCCCGCTTCGCCCGGCGTCAGCACGGCGAACCAAATGCGCGGCGTGCCGTCATCGGCGGGCATGCCAATAGCCCCCGCATTGATCCAAATCCCTGACCCCACCTGGCGCGCAAAGGGAATGCCACAATGCCCCGCAATCACGCCATCACATCCGGTGGCGGCGATTTCCGCCGCCAATTCTGCGGGCGGTGTGGAGGCGAAAATGAAGCGGCTGATATCGCTTGCCCCGCCATGCAGCACGGCAAGCCGCCGCCGATCCGGCAGAGTTACCATCAGCCGCCGCGGCAAGCCCGCCATCCAGGTACGATGCGCTGCCGTCACCTGCCGATTGGCATGCGCATACCAGGCGCGGGAGAGCAGATCGCACGCCGTGCCTTCCTCAAAACCGCAGCCGCAATCAAGCGCGCCGGCTGCCAGATTTTCCTCGCAATTGCCGGCAATCACCCAAATGCCGCTCGCCATGATCAAATCACAGCAGGCGGCCGCATCAGCGCCATAGGCAACCACATCGCCGGTGCAGATCACGCGCCCCGGTGGAATGCCGCGCCGGGTCGCTTCGTCCAAAATGGCGCGCGTTGCCTGCAGGTTTGAATAGGGGCCGCCAAAGACCAGCAGCGGGCCATCCGCCGCAAGTTCCCTCAAAGCTGTCTGAGACATCCATCCTCCAGGCAAAGCAATCGGTCGGCAAAGCGCGCGGCCAAATCATGTTGATGCAGCGATACCAGCACCGCCAGGCGATCCCGTCGCGCGAGGTCCTGCAATAGGCTCAGCACGTCCTCTGCCAGGGCAGGGTCCAGGCTTGCCACGGGTTCATCCGCCAAAAGAATACGGGATTGCTGGTGCAGCGCGCGGGCAATGGCGACACGCTGGCGTTGCCCACCGGAAAGCCGATCCGCCCGCCGCCCCCCAAGCCCAGCGAGGCCGACACGCGCGAGGCTCGCCTCCGCCAGGGCCATTTCCGCCCTGGGCCAAAGCCGCAGCGCTGCGCGCCAGAAACCCATGCGCCCAAGCCCGCCCACCAGCACATTATCGCGCGCGGTCAGCCGGCTTGCCAGCGCATGTTGCTGGAACACCAGCGCAGGCTGGCCTTGAGAGTCGAGCTTGCCGGAGCAAGGCAAAAGCCCCGCCATGGCGCGGAGCAGCGTGGTCTTCCCCGCGCCCGAAGGGCCGATCAGCGCCACCATCTCCCCCGCCGCCACGCCGAGCGAGATATCCCGCAGCACCACGCGCCCACCAAGCGACGCGCCAAGCCCCTGCACCGATACGGCCAGCATCAAAGCAACCTGGCGCGCAAGGCTGCGGAAAGCCGGTCAGCCGTCAGGGTCATGGCGACAATCAGCGCCAGAATCGCCAGCACACGGCTGAAATCCAGCAAATCCACCGCGTTCTTCAGCTCCTGCCCAATGCCGCCGGCGCCCACCAGGCCAAGCACGGTGGAGGCGCGGATATTGAATTCCCAGACATAGAGCGCCGCCGAGGCGGTTTGCGGCAATGTCTCCGGCAGCAGGATCACGGCGGCTGCCTGGGCACGACCCGCACCGGCGCTGCGCGCGGCTTCCATGGGCGCGGGATCGGCGGCCTCCAGCGCTTCCGACCACAGCTTGCCCAGGCTGCCGGCGGAATGCAGCGCCACGCCAAGCATGCCGGCAAAGGGGCCAAGCCCGACGGCGGCGACAAAAATCAGCGCAAAGACAAAGCCATCAATGCCGCGCAAGGCATCAAGCAAGGTGCGGATCGGGTGATACAGCACCGGGTAGGGATTGGCGGGCCGCGCTGCCATCAGCGCCAGGGGCAGCGCCAAAACCCCCGCCAGAGTGGTGCCCAAGGTCGCGAGGGCAAGCGTTTCCGCCGCGCGCGCCGCAAGGTCTCCGAAGCCTGAAAAATCAGGCGGGAAGCCGCCCGCGATCCAGCCGGCAAGCCGCGGCAGCCCGGCCCAAAGCCGGCCCAGATCGGGCTGCACCACCCAGATACAGGCCGCCTGAACCGCAATGAACCCAATGATCCAGGCAGCCCGCCGCATCAGGCAGTGGAAAGCCGCCCGAGTGCGCGGCCTGCGGCTTCGATCGGCGCATAGGTTTCCGGCGTTGCCGCCACCCAGCCGGTGTAATTGGGCGGCATGATCTGACCAGCCTCGGCTTCCGTGATGGCCAGTGCTGCCTGGGTGATGGCGGCCTTGAGGCCAGGGTCAAAATCGCGCCGCGCGGCCAGGGCGTCATTGGGCAAGGGATCGCTGCGCCAGACCACCTTCACCTGATCTTGCCTGACGCGCCCGGCAGCGATCATGGCGGCCAGATTGCGGTCGAAATCGGTGGCGAGGTCAACCTGGCCCGAGGCAACAGAAATCACATTCGCCGCATGGCTTGCTCCATCGCGATACCGAAAGAAGCTGCGCGGGTCTATGCCACGGGTCATGAACCAGTGATGCGGGATCAGCCAGCCGCTGGTGGAACCGGCATCGGCGAAGGAAATGCTACGCCCCTGCGCATCTTCCGGAAAGCGGGTGATCGGCAGATCAGGCCGCGCGATGATGATGGCGTGATAAGTGGGCCGGCCCTGATAGAGCACGGTCGCCAAGGGCTCCGCCCCGGCACGAGCCCGCGCCAGCACAAAGCCCCAAGGCCCCATCCAGGCGCAATCCGACTGCCCGCTGCCCAGCGCCACCGCAATGCCCGCCCAATCCGTGGTCACGGCCAATTCATGCGGGCGGCCAAGTGCCTGGGCCAAATGGGCGAAAAATGGCGCAAAGGCGCGGCGCGTATCGCCTGCGGTCGGCTGAAAAGGGCCAACCGCAAAGCGCAAGGGGGTCGTTTGCGCCAAGGCAGGCGCGGCAAGCGCGGCCAAAGGTAGCGCCATCAGGGAGCGACGTTTCATCATGAGGTACTCCTTGGGCACCGTGAGCAGGCCGCGCCGCCAAGCACGCAGAAGCGCGCGCAATGGGGATGGTTCAGGGCAACCGGCTGCGCTGCCTCGGCCAGGGTGGCACCGAGCTCAAAATGCTGATCATAAGGCAGCAGCGTGCAGGCAATCACAGCAGGACGCTCTGCCCCCTTGCGCTTCACCACCATGCGGGAGGAAGCGCACATGACACTATCGGGCGATTTATGCAGAATGCCCCAGCAGGCTTCGGTGATTTCCGGCACCTCCGCCCTTTCATCCATTTCGGGAAAAAGCATCAGCGCCACGGGGTCTGCCGCATCCACCGGAATGCCGTATTCGGCGAAAAGCGCAGCATAGCCTTGACGCATGGCGGCTTCCTGCCCCTGGCCGAAGCCAAGCCTGCCGGCGACATGCACGGTGAAGCCCTCACGCACCAGCCAGCCAACACCTTCAAGCGTTTTGGCAAAACTGCCTGCGCCGCGTTCCATGTCGTGAAAGGTCTTGGCGTAGTGATCAAGGCTCACGCGCATGGTCAGGCGATCCGTGCCGAAGCGGTCCCGCAGCCGCAACAACCCATCAGCATAGCGCCGCATGGGCTGCATGGCATTGGTCAGCACCAGGGCGGAAAGCCCGGGCCGGGCGAGTGTATCCGCCAGCATGTCAAGCAGGCCAGGATTCATGAAAGGCTCGCCACCGGTGAAGCCGATCTGCTGCAGCGGCTCACCAAGGGAAGCGGCCTCATTCAGGTAGGCCGCGACTTCCTGCGGCGAAATATAGACAAGCGCATCATTGCGCGGGCTGCTTTCAATATAGCAATTGGCACAGGTGATGTTGCAGAGCGTCCCGGTATTGATCCAAAGCGTCTGCAAGCCCTTCAGCGCGACGGTGGCGCGGCGTTCGCCTTTGGCGGTGACGAAAGGGTCCTGGAACTTGGCCAGGCTGCGGGGCGGAAGGCTGATGACGGACAAGAGTTTCATCCTTTCGAAGCAGGGCGCTTTGATTTGTCCTTTACGCTCCTTGTCGCCCAAAGGTTACGGGCCATGCCCGGATTTCGTTTCGGTGCCTTGCCGGGTGGGGCGTGCCAGTGCCTCCGCCGCAATAACCCAGAGGATTTTCCACCCCGCCTTGATCGTGCCCATCAGGGTTCCCGATATCTTGGAATGGCCAATGCGGCGCCGATAGCCCACCGGCACTTCCCGCACGCGAAGACCAAGGCGCGCGGCGCGCACCTGCATCTCAACGGTCCAGCCCCAGGTTTCATCGCGCATTTGAAGCCGATCCAGCGCCGCGCGGCGGATCACGCGAAAGGGGCCAAGATCCGTATAGCCTATGCCCCAAATCAGGCGGATCAGCCGGCAGGCCAGCGCATTGCCAAAGCGCTGCTGCGGCGTCAGCGCGCCGGGTTCGACATCAAGGCTGCGCGCGCCAATCACCAGTTCCGCCCCTTCTTCGATGAGGGGCGCCAGCAGCCGCGGCAAATCCTCTGGCCTGTCGGAGGCATCGGCATCCATGAACA
>JADCFR010000110.1 GCA_020249415.1 Roseomonas sp.
CGCCGGAACGCCAGCCGGTGAGGCCTGAGGCCGTGCCGACCGCCATCCCACAACGTCAGGGCGAGGCACCGCGGCCATTCAGCGGCTCCCTCGCGCAATTGCTGGAACATGCGACGGTGATGATCGCCTCGGCCGGGCCGGCGGGGATTGGCCATGGCAGCGGGTTTTTCATCGCGGGCGATCTGGTGCTGACGAATGCGCATGTCGTGCAGCAGGCCGATCCGAACCAGATTTTCGTCATGTCGCGCGCCATGGGCCGCGCGGTGAAGGCACAATTGGTCAGCATGACGCGCGGCGCCGGTGGCGGCCCGGTGGAGCCAGGCATGCTTGATGTCGCGCTGCTCAGGCTGCCGGAAGCGGTGGCGGGGGCGCAACCACTCGCGCTGACACCCACGGCCGATAAGCTTCTGGATGTGGTGGCGGCGGGCTATCCGGACTCGGTCGTGCGTGTCGAACAGGGCATGCAGGAATTGCAGCAGGGCAGGCTTGGCACACCACCGGAATTGGTGCTGACGCGGGGCAGTATCAGCACCATTCAGCGCTTGGAAAATGGCCTCGTGGTCATGCCGCATTCCGCCGATATCTCGCCGGGCAATTCGGGCGGGCCGCTCGTGGATACATGCGGGCGTGTGGTGGGCATCAATACCTTTGTCAGTTTCGCGACCCAGGTCGCGGATCGCGTGAAATACGCGCAAAAAACCGAAAGCCTGCTGCCCTGGCTGCAACAGCAGAATGTGCAGGCGGCGGTGCAGACCGAGGCCTGCCAGCCGGTAACCCCGGGCCTGCCGGCGACACCGCAGCCGCCCGCCAATGCTCCCGCTGCCCCAACGGCGCCCACAACCCCCGCGCCCCCTGCCGGCGCCGGGGCACCGCGCTAAACCGGCGCCGCGCGCATGTCAGGTTCCGGCGATGGCAGCCTGATTGCCACCACCCGCAATGCGGAATTGCAGGTGTTGGGCACGGGCGGGCAGCTTGCTGTCCAGGCTTGGGATCAGATCACCGGCTATCTGCGCCGCGCCCGCAGCCCCGCCCATGCCGCGCTTTTCGCCGAACCCAACCCGGATGCAGATCGCGGCATCACGGATTGGTATGCGGCGGGGCAGGGCGCGGCACCGCCACTCGAAACCCTGCCCGACACGGAACAGGATGGCGCGCGCACGGAATTCGCGCGGCTTTATGGCGATATCCGCGAAGAGGCCGAAAGGCTCCGCGCCAGCACGCGCGAAAGTGAGCGGTTTCTCGGCGAATTGATCGCCCTCGCGCTGATCACGCCCGCGACCGATTGCCTGCGGGTGGTGGGCGGCCAGCCGGTGCTGGTGGCTTGGGGCCATGCGAAGCTTGGCGAGGCACCCAGCCCGGAATTGCTGATCGGCATGACGCGCCGACGCAGCGGCGCGGGCGCCATGCAAATTGTCGGCCCGCCCGCGGCACCGCCGGCGAAACGGCCGCTGCTGTTCTGGCTGCTCGGCCTGCTTGGGCTCTTGTTGTTGTTGCTTTTGTTGCTGTTGCTATGGCGCGACCCCTTTGGCTGGTTCAAGGCCGCGCTGCCGCAATGCGTCGTGCAGCCAGGCAATGCGGAATTGCTCGATGAACTCCGCGCCGCCCAGGCGCGCGAAGCAGCGCTGCGCGGCGATATCGCGCGGGAGATGCTCCGCCTTGGGGATCGCCGCACCGCCTGCCCACCGCCAGAGCCCCCGCCGCCACCGCCGCCACAGCGCCGGGTTGAGCAACCCCCGCCGCCCCCGCCACCGCGTCAGGAAGATGCGGAACGCGCGCGGCGCGAAGGCGCGCGCAGCGGGCGGGTGCAAATCATTCTGGCCTGGGATGACCGTAATGATCTTGACCTGATGATGATCTGCCCAAATGGCGAAAGGCTCTATTTCGACCATCGCCGCGCCTGCGGGGCCGAATTGGATGTGGACCGCAATGCGGGCAATAGCGCGCTGACGCCAACGCCAGTTGAGAATATCGTCTTCGCGGCAGAACCCGCGCCGGGGCGCTATCGGATCATCGTCTGGCATTTCCAGAACAACCCGCCGGCGCCGGCATCTTCGCCCTATCGCGTGACGGTGAAGCGCGAAGGCCGGCCGGATCAGGTGTTCACCGGGCGCGTGGCGGCCGGTCAGCAAGTGGAAGTGGGGCATTTCGATGTGCCCTGATGCGCCATGCAGCCGCTGATCACCCTGCCGCTTGATGGCTATCGTCCGATCCTGCCGGCGGGGCAGGATCACGCGGGTGCACATCGCGCCTTAACAGCACTGCTGCATGACGCGCTGGGGCCGGAGGTTACAGGCTTTTTCGCGCCCTTCAGCGCCACCGAACACGGCCTGAGTTTCTTCGCCCCCGAAGGCCGCGTGGCGCGTTTTGCAGAATTGGATTCCACCGGACGCGACAGGCTGCGTGCCGAGATCGGGCGGATCATCAGCGAACTCCGTCGCGCCGCTGCGCTCGCGGCGGCGAATGATCCCGCTACTTCCGGGCATCTGCCGGCGCTGGTCGCAGCCGCAATTGAAATCCCAAGTTTTGAGCAGGTTTTTGCGCATGAAGGTCGGCCCGTGCTGGCCGGCTGGGGCATGGCGCCGGCCAATGCGCCGGGTGGGCTTGGGCTGTTGCGCGATTTGGATGATGGCAAGCCGGCCGAAGCGCCTGCGCGCGCGCCCTTGGCCGCGCTTGGTGCGGCTTTGCTTGCGCTGTTCCTGCTGGGCGCCTTGGCGGCTTTCGCCTCGCCCTGGATTGCGCGCTGGCTGGCGCCCGAGCCCGGCATGTGCCGCGTCGAACAAGGTGATCTGGACGCCATGCAAAACCTGCTCCGCGAAAGGGAGCGTGAACGGGAATTGCGCCACCGCCTCGCCATGCTGGAGGAAGAATTGGGCCGCCGCCGCGCCGAATGCCCACTGCCGGAACCGCCGCCGCCTCCGCCGCCACCACCCTCACCAGAACCGCCGCGCGAGCCGGAACCTCGGCCAGACCCGACGCCAGAGCCACCGCGCCCGCCGACACCTCCGCCACCGCGCCCGACACCGCCGCCGCCACCACCGCCGCGCCCCGTGGAACGCCCGCCCAATGTCGAGCCTTGCAATACCGAAGTGCAAAGCGGCGGGCGCGGCATTACCGAAACGCGGCATTTTCTGGGGCCGAACCCCGGGCGCGTGACCATCACCTATAATACGCGGATGGAGCCTGACCGGATCCGCGTTTATCACCGTGGGCGGTCACTGGCAGAAACGCCGGGTTTCGTTTCCGGGAATGGCGCCATTTCTTTTGACTGGAATCCACCACGCGGTGGGTCAGCCGAGGATTACGTGGTCACGGTTGAAGTCATGGGCACGCCGGGTTCGCCATCTACCCGTTGGGATTATCGCATCGGTTGTCCGGCAGGCGGGCGGTGATGGGATTGCGATGATTTCGCCGCAATGCTGCGCTTCTACTGCCATAGTGATAGAATGATATTTGATGATTAAAGGGAGACCACCCGAATGACCGCCATGGCCCTGGCACGTCGCAAGCCCGCGCTCAAAAGCGCCGCTGCTTTGCTGTCGCTATCCTTGCTTTTGCCTGCCTGCCAAAACCCCAATGTCGGCGCTGGCGGCCAGCCCCTGACCGCCGAGCAACAGGCCATGCGCCAGCAATCGCA
>JADCFR010000111.1 GCA_020249415.1 Roseomonas sp.
AGCGGCCAGTGTTGTGGCTTCGATCCCGGCTGGACGGGCAAATTGTCAAGTGTATTGCCGTTGGCAGCGCATTAGACAGAATTGGTCACTATGAAATCGGCGAAGTCTTGAAGGGTATGCGAATCACGGTCTACGGGGTTGTTAACTATAAGGATTTGGAAGACATTGGTTCCGTCGAGGTAGACGGGGTTCATGTGTTTGCAGATGACAGTGAGTTGCCTAGCTTCGCAGATATTGTATCTCCCGGCTTCACCAATGGCTTGGAAGCATCTGAGTATTTGGAGGTGCTGAGAAACGATGGCTAAGGCGCGGCGCGTCTACTGGGACTCTTGCGCATGGATCGCATTCATCGCAGAAGAGAAGGCCGTCCCCGTTAAGGACGGCGGGATGGAAAACCGCTACAGCATGTGCCTCAATATTCTTGAGGGGGCTCAGAGCGGAAAATATGAAATTGTGACATCGGCATTTACCCTTGCTGAGGTCTGCAGAAGCCCGACGGTCGTTTCTAGCCCGATTGATAACCTGCCCGCTTTTTTCGAGAAAAGCTATATTTTGATCGTGCCGGTGGACCTTGCTATTGGGCGAAGAGCGCAGTCTATGCAAGCCACAGGCCTAGTGAGGCTCAAGCCCCCCGATGCTGTTCACCTAGCGTCCGCGCAGAGAGCAAGAGTATCTGAGTTGCACACGTTTGATGACAAAATTCTTGCTTTAGACAATACAATCATCGGGGGTGATGGCAACCTGTTAAAGATATGTCGACCTTCGCAGAGTGTGCCCATAGGGCCGTTGTTTGAAGGAAGCGATAATGACTCTGGCGGAACAGAGTGACAGGCTCAAGGACGTCGCCCGTGACATCGGCTCAGACGAGTCCTTCAGTTCCCTGGACCGGATCATGGGCCAGCCGGATCTGACTAGAAAGCAAGACACCAAAGTCTGGCCCGACTTCGGCCATTTGTTTAAGGGCAACGGCTGAGGCGGAGTTAGCGCTCACAGGAAGTCAGAGCTTGAAGCTGCCATGCCTCACTAAGATGCACAGCCACTTCTGACATCGGGAACTTACCCGACCTGATCGCTGCGAAGTTTTTCGCATATCCAAGCTGTATTTCACGTTGGGTACGGGAAGTATAAATTCACCATGCGCTTGGCCTCCAAATGCCGCCGCCTCCCTCAATTCTCCTTATACCGATAGCCAATACCATAAAGCGTTTCGATCTGGTCGAAATCCTCATCCGTTTGGCGGAACTTCCGGCGGATGCGCTTCACATGGCTGTCAATCGTGCGGTCATCCACATAGATATTCTCGCCATAAGCGGCATCAATCAGCTGGTCGCGGTTCTTCACCATGCCCGGGCGCAGCGCGAGCGCCTTCACCAGCAAAAACTCCGTCACGGTCAATTGCACGGCCTTGCCCTTCCAAAGGCAGGTATGCTTCGTCTCATCCAGCATCAGATCACCGCGCGCCAAGACGCCACCGGGCGGGGCGCCTGAACCTTCCGCCCGCGCGCCTTCATTCCGGCGCAGCAGGGCGCGGATGCGCTCCAACAATAGCCGCTGTGAAAAGGGCTTGGTGATGTAATCATCGGCGCCGAG
Organism: Roseomonas sp.; assembly: GCA_020249415.1. Lineage (GTDB taxonomy): Bacteria > Pseudomonadota > Alphaproteobacteria > Acetobacterales > Acetobacteraceae > Neoroseomonas. The sequence continues at coordinate 1,591 of JADCFR010000111.1, forward strand.
GCGCAGCCCCATCAGCTCATCCACTTCCTCATCCTTGGAAGTCAGAAACACCACCGGCATATTGCTGCGCTGGCGCAGCCGCTGGAGCAATTCCATGCCATCCATGCGCGGCATTTTGATATCCAGCACCGCCAGATCGGCCGGCTTGGCGAGCAGGCCCTGCAGCGCGCTCTCCCCATCCGTATAGGTGCGCACCTGATAGCCTTCCTGTTCCAAGGTCATGGAAACGGAAGTAAGGATATTGCGGTCATCATCCACAAGGGCGATGGTTTGCGGCATTGCTATGACACTCCGACGCGGCGGAAACATTCTTTTGCCGCGACAGTGAATATAATGCGAGCCAATTATGGCAGGAGCCGGGCCGGAGAAGGGCGATGGAACAGTATGATGCCATAATGGAAGCGCGGCGGCTGATCCGCGCGGGGCGGGCGGCGAGCCTCGCGACAGGCCAGGCCGGGCAGCCCTTCGCCAGCCTGGTCACGCCGGCCTGCGCGCCGGATCTCTCGCCGCTGATGCTGCTATCGTCGCTTTCGGAACATACGCGGCATTTGCAGGCCGATCCGCGCTGCGCCCTGCTGATCACCGGCGCGCCAACCGGCCCCAATCCGCAAACCGCCCCGCGCGTGGCCGTGACCGGGATCGCTGAGCTTGTGCCGGCGGGGCAGGTCGCCGCACTCAAGGCGCGCTGGCTTGCGGTGCATCCCTATGCCGCGCTTTACGCGGATTTCGGGGATTTCGCGCTCTGGCGCGTCGCCATTGGTGGCGCGCTTTTGGTCGGGGGCTTTGCCCGGGCGGTGCGGCTCAAGGCCAGTGCCCTGGCGCCTGATGCAGCGGCGGTGGCGGCCGTTGCGGCGGCCGAGGCGGAGATCATCGCCCATGTGAACCAGGACCACCCGGATGCCGTTGCCGCCATCGCCACCGGGCTTTTGGGCGGCGCGCCTGGCCCCTGGCGGCTGGTGACGGTGGACCCCGATGGCTGCGATGTTTCGGATGGCGAGGCATCCCGCCGTCTTGCCTTCCCCGCGCCGGTGGGCGATTCGGATGCCGTGCGCATGGCGCTGATCAGGGCAGCGCGGGAGGGGCGGGCAGCCCAAGGCGGGCACGCCCCGCCTGCCCCCTGAACCTGCCGCAATTCTGCCGCGAGCAGCCCTGATAGAGCGCTCATAAGCCGTTTACGCGGCGCGATTGGTGGTTGGTTGGAGGGGTGTTCCGGAAATGACTAATGCTACGAAAACCTTGGCCGGGACCGGTGTGACCGGGGCTGAAATCATTCATGCCAATCTGCTGCCGCCCGCGCTGATTGCCCATGCGCTGCGCCGCAATGAAGGCCGGCTTTCCGCTGATGGCGCCTTTATCGCCGTGACCGGCACCCATACCGGCCGGTCCGTTCAGGACAAGTTTGTGGTGGAAGACCCCGAAACCCGCGCGGATATCTGGTGGGGCAAGGTCAATCAGCCCATGGCGCCGGAACGCTTTGCGGGCTTGGCTGCGCGCGTGCGCGGCTGGCTCGGCGCCAAGGCCGAATTGTTCACGCAGGATCTTTATGCCGGTGCTGATCCCGCGCATCGCGTGCGCGTGCGCCTGGTCACCACCAATGCCTGGCATGCGCTGTTTGCGCGCAATATGTTCATCCGCCCGGCGCCAGCCGAATTGGCCGGGTTCCAGCCCGATTTCACCATACTGCATGCGCCGGAATTCCAGGCGGACCCGGCGCTGGATGGCTGCCGGTCTGAAACGGTGATCGCGCTATCTTTTGCCGCGAAAACCATTGTGATTGCCGGCACATCCTATGCCGGGGAAATCAAGAAAAGCATTTTCACGGTCATGAATTGGCTGCTGCCGGCGAAGGGCGTGCTGCCCATGCATTGCAGCGCCAATGTCGGCGCCAAGGGCGATGTCGCGCTGTTCTTTGGCCTGTCTGGCACCGGCAAAACGACGCTGTCTTCCGACACAGAACGCAATCTGATCGGCGATGATGAACATGGCTGGTCCGATGCCGGCGTCTTCAATTTCGAAGGTGGCTGCTACGCCAAGGTGATCAAACTCAGCCGCGAAGCCGAGCCGCAAATCTGGGATGCCTCCCATCGCTTCGGCACCGTTTTGGAAAATGTGATCGCCGATGAAGCCGGCCGGCTCGACCTGAATGATGGCAAGCTCACGGAAAATACCCGTTCCTGCTATCCGCTGCCCTATATTCCGAACATCGTCGAAAGCGGGGCCGCCGGCCTGCCGCGCAATGTGGTAATGCTGACGGCGGATGCTTTCGGCGTGCTGCCGCCGATTGCCAAGCTTTCCCCGGCGCAGGCCATGTATCACTTCCTGTCGGGCTATACGGCGCGGGTTGCAGGCACGGAAAAGGGCCTGGGCAAGGAACCTCAGGCGACGTTTTCCACCTGCTTCGGTGCGCCCTTCCTACCGCGCCGGCCGGAAGTCTATGGCCAAATGCTGGCAGATTTGATGGCGCGGCATGGCGCGGATTGCTGGCTGGTGAATACCGGCTGGACCGGCGGTGGTTACGGCACCGGCAATCGCATGCCGATCCGCGTCACGC
>JADCFR010000112.1 GCA_020249415.1 Roseomonas sp.
CATCCTTCGTCACCAGCCAGGGGCCGAGCGGGCCGAAAGTGTCAAACCCCTTGCCCTTATCCCAGGCGCCGCCGCGTTCCGCCTGCCATTCACGCTCGGACACGTCATTGCCAACGGCATAGCCCGCCACGTGATCCAACGCCTGATCTTCCGAGACATATTTGGCGCGCGTGCCGATGATGATGCAAAGCTCCACCTCATAATCGGTTTTCACCGACCCGCGCGGGATCACCACATCATCATTCGGCCCTTGCAGCGCATTGAGCGATTTCAGGAAGACGATCGGTTCCTTCGGGATCGGCGCGCCGGTTTCGGCTGCGTGATCGGCGTAGTTCAGCCCGATGCAGATAAGATTCTTCATGCCCGTGACGGGCGGGCCAAGGCGCGGATTGCCGGCAACCTTGGGCAGGCTATTCACATCCACCGCCGCAATCTTCGCGAGCGCGGCGGGGGAGAGCACATCACCGGTGATATCCGGCACAATGCCGGAAAGATCGCGAATGGCGCCGGCGGCATCCAGAATGCCCGGCTTTTCCTGGCCCGCAGGGCCGTAACGCAGCAGCTTCATCTAAGCCTCCTTCAATTGGAACGGCGGGCACGCACATGCCCGAATAACGCCAAGCCAATGCCGCCAAAGGCCAGCGCCTGAATGCTGTTGACCGGCAAGGTCACCGCGCCCGCAGCAAGCAACACTGCGATCAGCATGGCAATGGAGCCCAGCATCATATAGGCGGGCATCGCCATATCCTCATTCATGCCGGCAAGCACCACGGCACCCATGGCGCCCATCATCGGCACGGCAAATTCACTGGCCATTTCATTCTCCTTCAAAAAGCGGGGTAGGGCTTCCTACAATGTCCAGCCGCCGTCAATGACAATGGCCTGGCCGGTGACGAAAGCGGCCTCATCGGACGCCAGATAAAGCACCAAAGCGGCCATTTCCTCGGCCGTGGCCAGCCTGCCCATGGCCTGGCGCGCGACAAAGGCAGCGCGGGCGGCTTCCACCGAACCAGCGGCGGCGGCATTGGCGGCGATTCGGTCGTGCAGCGATGGTGTATCCACCGTGCCGGGACAGAGGCAATTGCAGCGAATACCCTGGGCGACATATTCGGTCGCGATGGATTTCGTGAGGCCGACAACAGCCGCCTTGGTGGTGCCATACAAAAAGCGATTGGGCGCACCTTTGATGGATGAACAGGCGGACGACATGTTCACAATGCTGCCGCCGCGGCGTTCCAGCATGCCGGGGATGAAGGCTTGCGCCACTTTCCACATGGCCCGCACATTCAGCGCAAAGCCGAAATCCCAATCCTGATCGGTGCAGGTCAGGATGGTGTTTTGGTGCACAAAACCCGCGCAATTGAACAGGATATCCACTGGCCCCGCAGCCTTGGCGGCGGCGCTGATGGCGGCATCATCCAGCACATCCAAAACCGCCGTGGTAATGCCCGGCGCCGTGAGGCTCGCCAGCAGCGCCGCATCACGATCCGTCGCCACCACCCGCGCGCCTTCGCCGGCCATGGCAAGCGCGGTGGCGCGGCCAATGCCCTGGCCCGCCGCGGTGACAAAACAAAGCTTCCCCGCCAATCTGCCTGCCATGATGAGTTTCCTTCCCTGGGCGCGCCGCAAGGGCGCAGTTCAATCCTGCGCCATGACTTTCACATAGCTGCCCGGCGCATCCTCAATGGCGTTTTTCGGTGGGCGGAATGGTACCTGCGCAGGATCCTGCCCGGCAACCCAGCGCTGCCAATCCGGCCACCAGGAACCCGCCAATTCTGTTGAACCCGCCAGCCAGGCTTCGGGGTCCGCTGGCAGTTCCGTATTCACCCAATGGCTGTATTTGCCCGCATCCGGCGGATTGACCACGCCCGCAATATGGCCTGACGCCGCCAGCACAAAACGGATATCACCCGCATAGGTCTGCGTTGCGCGATAAGTGGAAGCCCAGGGTGCGATGTGATCTTCCCGCGTTGAAAGGATGTATGTCGGCAGCTTGATTTTACGCAGGTCAAGCTTGACGCCGAGCAATTCAATCCCGCCCGGCTTGATCAGATCATTCTGCTGATACATGCGGCGCAGATAGAAGGAATGCATGCGCGCGGGCATGCGCGTTGAATCATCATTCCAGTAGAGCAAGTCAAACGGGAAGGGGTCCTGACCCAGCAGGTAATTATTCACGACAAAGGACCAGATCAGGTCATTGGCGCGCAGCATATTGAAGGTGGTCGCCATTTCGCGGCCTTCCAGAAAGCCGCGCTTTTGCATCTTGGCTTCCAGCGCCTTCAATTGTTCCTCATCAATAAAAACGCCAAGTTCACCGGCTTCGGCAAAATCCACCATGGTGGTGAAGAAGGTCGCCGATTTGATCCGCGTATCGCGCTTGACCGCCATATGCGCGAGTGTTGCCGATAGCAGCGTACCCCCCAGGCAATAGCCAATCGCATTGACGGATTTCTCGCCGGTCGCCTGCCTAATCGCATCCAAAGCGGCATAGGGGCCTTCCAGCATGTAATCCTCGAACCCCTTCTCGGCGAGGCGCGCATCCGGATTGACCCAGGAGACCATGAAAACCGTATGCCCCTGATCCACCGCCCATCGGATGAAGGAATTTTTGGGGCGCAGATCAAGAATGTAATATTTGTTGATCCAAGGCGGCAGGATCAGCAGCGGGCGCTTCAGCACTTTGTCGGTGGTTGGCGCATACTGGATCAATTGCATCAGATCATTCTGATAGATGACCTTCCCCGGTGTGACGGCGATATTCTCGCCCACCTTGAACTTGCTCTCATCCGTCATGCGGATGCGCAGATTCCCCTGGCCACGTTCCAGATCCGTCAGCAGGTTCGACAAGCCCTTCAGCAGATTCTCGCCACCGGTTTCCGCCGTGCGGCGCAGCACTTCGGGATTGGTCAGCGCGAAATTCGTCGGGCTCATCGCGTCCACGAATTGGCGGGTGTAGAAATCCACCTTCTGGGCGGTTTTTTCATCCATGCCTTCCGCGTCATGCACCAGGCCCTGCATGTAGCGGGCAGAGAGCAGATAGCTCTGGCGGATGAAGTCAAACACTTCATTGTCGCGCCAGGCTTCATCCTTGAAGCGCTTATCCTTCTGGTCTTCGGCAATCACGGCGGGCGCGGGTTCACCCATCATGCGCCGCGCGGTATTCTGCCAAAGCGTCAGATAATCCTGCCAAAAGCCGATCTGCGCCTGCATCAGCTTGGTCGGATTTGTCATCAGGCGTGAGGTCATATCCAGGAAGGCATTGCCGATATGCATCGGGTCGGCCTCACCGGGTTGATCCGCCTGGCGCTTCAGGAAATCCGCAACAATGCGCTGGCCGCGTTCCGCCACATCGGCCATGGTGCGGCTGACCAGCGCCGGATCGGGCAGGCGGAAAGAGGTGTTGTCGCTTTCGGCCATGGCGGGCTTCCTGGCAAGTTTCTTCCAGACGCTTCGCGCCGCGCCCGTTTCAGGCTAACCCCTTTCGCAGGCAGGGGCGCATGAGCGAGCATCGCGAGACAACCGGAACCAAATTGCAACCTAGGTGGCGAAGCAGGGCCAATCAAGCACGGTTTTGCGTGCTGCTGGCCCTGTTGCTGCCGGGTTGCCAGACGGAACCCGGCCAGGCGGTGGCGAAATTCTGGGATCGTGCCTGGGGACCGGCGAATGAAGGCCGCCCCGCACCCCCCAACGCCAATGCGCCGTTCCCCAATCTGGGCACCGTACCGCCCCGCCCGGAGATCCCGGATATGGCCGCGCGAGAGGCCCTGGCCGCCAGGCTGGTCCAGCAGCGGGAAGCCAGCCGCGCACCGCTCGGCGCCCTGCCGGGAGCGGCACCGCGCCTGGG
>JADCFR010000113.1 GCA_020249415.1 Roseomonas sp.
AAATCGGGCGGCAATTGGAAGGCGTAGCGAAATTCCGCGCTTGGGCTTTGGGCAAGGCGTGGCAGGGCGGCTTGCGTGGTCGCAAAGGACCAGGGATGTGAAGCAAGCAGGGCATCGCGCACGCCAGGATAAAGGCTTTTCGCGACTTCCCCTTCGGCGGTGCCATCCTCGAACGAGGCGATGGGTTGCGCGCCAATCTTGATCAATGCGCTTGCGCAAAGCGTGATGGCGGTCAGCGCCATGGGATGCTCTCCGATGTTGGGGGAAGGGGGCGCGGGCGGATAATCCACCCGCGCCGGGGCTTGCGCTTATTCCTTGGCGCGCATTCGCAAGATTATTCCTTGGCGCGCATTCGCACGACTCCCGTCGGGTCAATCATGACCGCGCCCTGGGACATCATGTTGTTCACGAAATGTGCGGCGCGATCGCCATGCCAGGTGATGTCGGTCATCACTTCGCTGGCCACCGCATGACCAACCGCGGTCTTGTGATAGAAATAGCAATAACGGAGCGTGCCGGATTTCGTCAGGCCGGAATGCGGCATCCAAAGCGCGCCAAGCCAGCGCTTCGCCTGCGTTCCCTTCCAGGGCAGCGCATCATCGCCGACATATTCGGTGCTGGCGAATTCCTGGATTTGCAGCAATTCGGACCATTGCTTCCAACCAACAACGGCGAAGCGCTGGCCATCATCCGGCACATCGGCGGCGCCAAACATTTCGAACGCCATCAGTACTTTCTGCTTGGTCAGGCCATCCGTATCGGCAAGGCCCACACCGGTACCGAGCGCTTCCTGGGTTGCGGTATCAAGCGCGGCAACAATCAGCTCATCGGTCTTCCGGCCCAGCGCATAGGCGCCCGCATTGGCGATGACACTGCGTTCATCAACATTCGTCTTGATCTCATCCAGCTTGTCAATCCATTCGCCGGCGTAATAATCCTGCAGGAAGCATTCCGCATTGCTGTAGGTAAGGTTCATCACCGGCACAGCGCCGTTGCGTGCCTTGGCGGCGGCCGTGCCTTTGCCAACACGCGGGAAGATGGTGGAAGCACCCTTCACATCGGTCTTGCTGCGCACAGTGGGGCGCAGCTTGCTGCCTTGCCGCTGATAGGCTTCGGCGACTTCGGCTTCGAATTGCTTGACGAAGGCTTGTTCAATGGTTCCGGACATGCGTTTGCCTGTCTTTCATTTGGGGTTGGGGGAAATCGCCGTGCCGGTTGACGCATGGGCCGGGGTGAGGCGAAGGCACGCCACGCCCTTTCGGGTTGTGTGGCGGCAAAGGGGTGGGGCGGGTACGCGTTCGGGGGTTGCGCGCACCCGCCCCCTTCGGTCGGGGCGAGCCTTCAATCGCTCAAGCCCCGCCGGATTCTCTTGAGAACTTGTCCCGCCCGCTTTTGTGTCTGGGACAAGCGTTCAAGCTTTGCTGGATCGCATTTTTCGAGCCTTCGAATAGGTCCGATTGCCTCGAAAATTTCCAAGGTTCAGCTTCTCTTTAGGCTCACAACTCTTCAGGGTTAGTGACCTTGCTGGGCCGACCGCGTTAGGTCATCATCAACGGGCTCGTGCGTCCGGCATCTGCTCCGGTTGCGCTCACTGGAATCTTCAACCTCGCAGGAAAGCTTCGTCGCATGCCTTCCGTCATAACCATCCGCCCTGTCACGAGCGACGATTTCCCGCAGTGGCGAGTGCTCTGGGACGGCTACAACGCATTTTACGGCAGAGCGGGAGACACAGCCTTGCCCGAGGCAATTACGCAAGCCACCTGGGAGAGGTTCCACAATCAGAATGAACCGGTACATGCGTTGGTTGCTGTAGAAGGCACCCTTGTTGTCGGGCTGGTGCACTACTTGTTCCATCGCAGTACGACACGATTAAACGAGGTCTGCTATCTGCAAGACCTTTTCACACGCCCAAGCCACCGCGGTCTTCGCATCGCGCAGAAACTCATCGAGGCTGTATATGCCGCAGCGCGCGAGGCCGGAAGTAGTCGCGTGTATTGGCAAACCCAGGCAACCAACGCCTCCGGCCGGGCACTCTACGACAAGGTTGCTTACCATGCGGGCTTCATCGTCTACTCGCACGAGCTTTAGTGACGACACCCGAACATGGCTAAGTGTAACCGCACCCGCCCCCTTCGGTCGGGGCGAGCCTTCAACCGCTCAAGCCCTGCCGGATCCTGGATCAGCCGCCCACCATGCGGCGGAAGCCATCAGTGACGCGTTTCACGAATTCCGGTTCACGTGTGCGCCAATAGCGTGGGTCACGCATCATCTCACGCAGTGCGGTTTCATCCGCCACCGGTGCGGCATCGGCCTTGCGCGTGACAGCGGGTTCGCCCTTTTCCATCATGCGATAAAGCGCCATGACACCTTCTGAGGTTGTTGAAAGCGCTTCAAACACCGCATCCGGCAGATTGGCGCGGCCCCAAGCGGAAAGCTGCTGCGCAATGCGGCGGAAACGTTCCTCGCCACCGAAGTGCTCGCGCAGCTTTTCCACCTGGCGGTCGGCTTCGAATTGCGCGGCGGCTTCGGCAATCATCGGCAAAAGCCGTTCTGCCGCCAGATCATAGACAAGCTGCGCCTGGGTCGGCGTGAAGCCCGCTTCATGCAGGCGCTTGTTCACATCCTCATCCGCGCAGCAGAGGTCATGCTTGGGCGTGATCTGGTATTCTTCGGGGCTGTCCGGAATGCCAAGGCTGCGACGAAAGCGTTGCACTTCTTCTGCCGGCGCATCGGCGCCAGGTGGGGCGATGCGCTGCGACAGGCGGCGTTCCAATTCGCGGTAGGATTTCAGCAGCGCATCCACGCGCAACTGGCCCGCTTCGGAATCCCAGAATTTCTCCGGCACATCTTGAGGGCGCGTTGATGGGGTGGGCTGGTCGCCAAGCGCATTGGCCAGCAGATCCTCGGGCATGGGGCTTACTCCTGATGGGGGGATGAGAGCATTTCGGCAGGTGTGCCGAGGGTGCGGGAAAGCCACCTTGTCGTGGCGGGGATATTGATTTCAGCAATCGCTTGCGGGCCAAGACCGCGCAGCGCTTCCAGAAACAGCAGCGCATTTGCCGCATCCGCGCGGCCCTGCACTTGCGCGAGTGGGCTGCGATAGCGCAGCACCGCTTCGCGACCATCCAGCAGCAGCGGCGCGATATCGCCACGCCGACGCAGGATGGAAAGGCAACGCGCAATCAGCGGTGTCAGCAATTCCGCCTGAAGGCGGCCGTAAGTGGCACCCAGCAGGCGCGATGTTTCTGCCGCGCGTTCCAGCACTTCGGTCGCGGTCATGCGCTGGTCGCGCTGCGGGCCAAGCCGATCCGCAAGCAAGGCGGTACGGATGCGTGCGCGCAAATCATTCAGCACAAGCTGAGAGACATCAAAGCTGCCCGGTGCCGCCAGCGGTGTGAGGCCGGAGGACCCCGGCGCTTTTGGGATAATGGCGCCAGGCACCAGCCGCACGGTGGCGGGGTTCAGCACGCCATCATCTTCCGCCTGCCAAATCCCGGTGACAGCGATGGAGGCATTGGCCAGCACCAATTCCACCACCTTATTCGCGGTGCGGATATCGGGCAGTGCTTTCGCCACCGGGCCGCGGCCATAGCTTTCGCCTGGCGCCTTCAGCCAACGAAAGGCGATGAAGGGATTTTCCGCAAAGCTGCCCTCGGCCAGCACGGTTGGCGCATCGCCATTGGCGCTGATGGCGGCGAAACGATAGCCGGCACGATCAGGCCAAATGGCTTCAATGATACGATGCGCTGTTGCATCCGCGGTATCGCCCTTGCGGCGTGGCGGCAGGCAGCCGGGAAAGCGCGCCAGTAGCGCCGCTTCGCCCATGCTGAGCGCGCGGAATACCGTATCCATTCTGCCGGAGGGGCCTTCTTCCAGCACCGCATCCTGCATGGGAATGGCCGTGAAACGAAGCGCGGATGCCTCACCCGGTGCGGCTTCTTCCACCAACATCAGGCCAGTGCCGGTGATCACCAGATCAAGAAAGGCCTGGTGCATTTCAAGCGCGAAGTTGGAACGGTCAAAATGGGTTTGCAGCACCTCGGCCGATTCCTCCAAGAAAGCGGCGGCATTTTCTTCATCGCTATCCTGGGCGGGGCGGCCCGGGGCAAGGCCGAACCAGCGCGACCATGGCGGCGTCAATTCCGCCAGCAGCGAAGCGGAGAGCTGTTCCGCGGCATCGGCGGCGGTCGCGTCAAACAGCGTCGCACCGCTGCTGATGGGCGGCAGCACATGATTGTAGCAATCGCGCCAAATGCCTTCATGGCGTTGCCGTGCGGCGAGTGCGGCTTCGTAGCGCGCGATGATGTCATGCGGGGTCATCGGCTTCATTCCCCGAGCAAGGAACGGCGGGTGGTGAGGAAATCCGGCATGCTGCCGAGCAGGCCGCGGGCGGAGGTCGCGATGGTGCCGGGCAGGCCGCGCGTGGCGCGGTCGCGATTTTCAACGCGCGCTGCGGAGGCTTCGGCTTCCGGCGTTGGGGGGGGCTCTGCGGGCTGAACGGTGATTTTCGGCTTTGGCGCTTGGAACAGGCCACCCATACGCGCTTCTCCGTCAAAGGGTTGCCGCCCCGCCAAAAAGCCATGAGCCCAGCGCCTTCTTGTGGAAGAGGCTGGGCCCATGGAAGTTTCGGGAGGAGCGAGAGAGGAAGACCTTCAGGCGCAATTCGCCCGTTGGCGTGAGTTTGATAGCCTAAAGCCAAGCGAACGTCAAGACATTTTTCCTAAAAAAATTTCGGGGCGATTTTGCAACCTATGATAGAGGCCGAAAGGCGTCCAAGCGCGCGGTGCATCGGCGCCCAAAAGCGCGCGGCAAAGCGCCACGCAACTCAGCCCAAAGATCGGCGGCAGCAGGCGCGGTGCGGCAGGGCCGGGGCTGAAGGGGCCGCGCAGGTGAAATCCCGCGCGCCGGTAAAAGCCTGGCAAATCAAAGCCAGGATCAAGCGGCAGATGCGCCACAATCAGCCGGCCCGAAAGCGGGTCCAGCACGGTCCAGCCTTGCGCATCATGGATGGCGGCGAAGCAATGGCGAAAGCCGCGCTTCAGCGGATAAAGCCAGGGCTGATCGGCGCGCCCGCCGAAAAACAGCCAGATGGCCTGTTGCGAATCCTCAGTATGTCTATGGGAAATGCGTGGCTTCATGCGACGATGCCCTTGACCCGCAGCGGCCATTCCAGCCGATCCAGCGCTTCACGCCACAAGCGCCAATCATGTTTTTCGGACGGGTAGCGCGGATCAGGCGCGGCACCCCTTTCGCCCCAGATGCGGAGAATACGCGCATGGGTCAGGTCAATGCGGCGGTGGCGATAAAGGCGATCAAGGCACTTCACCACATCATCCGGTTCGCAAGGGCGCTGCTTGTCGCCCTTGCCCGCGACAATGCGTGCGCCGTCACGTCGGGCGGTCAGGGCGGCCATGGTCCAGAACCAGGCTTCCTCGGCGGAATGGAAGGGCTCGGCCTGGCTCAGCGAGGCAAAGCGGGGGCTGTAATGGGTCTTTTGTGCTGCGATCATTGGGGGAAATCTCGCCTTATGGTTGTGGAACAAAGGGAGAATAACCGCATAAATTGCCACAGGCAAGAGAAAAAAGGAAAACGAACCTATTGAATTTTGACACAAGACCTAGGATATCTTGCACAGAAACCGGAACCATATCTGGAGTCGAAACCCCCGCAGACCCGCGGGAGAATGAGGAAGTAGCCCATGCGGCATGAGGATATTTGGCGCGCGCTTGATGCGCTCGCGGCGGAATACGGGCTTTCGGCTTCGGGCCTCGCCAAGAAGGCCGGGCTTGATCCGACCGCCTTCAACCCATCAAAGCGTATCGGCGCGGATGGCCGCGCGCGCTGGCCTTCCACGGAAAGCATCGCCAAGGTTTTGGATGCGCTGGGCGCGCGCATGGATGATTTCGCGGCGCTGGTCACCGGTGCCACCGCGATTTCGCGTGGCGGTCGCGGCGTGGTCAATCGGCGCATTCCCCTGATCGGCCTGGCCCAGGCAGGTGGTGAGGGGTATTTCGATGATGGCGGCTATCCGGTGGGCGGCAGTTGGGATGAAATCTCCTTGCCTGAAATCGGCGATCCCAATGCCTATGCGCTGGAGATTTCGGGCGATTCCATGGAACCGGTGTTTCGCGATGGGGATGTGGTCATCGTCTCCCCCGCCGCGCCGGTGCGCCGCGGCGACCGCGTGGTGGTGCGCACGCGCCGTGGAGAGGTGATGGCCAAGGAATTGCGCCGCCATTCGGCGAAGCGGATTGATGTCGCGAGCCTCAATCCCGCGCATCCAAGCTATAGTTTCGAATTGCCGGAAATTGCCTGGGTGCATCGCATTGTCTGGGCGAGCCAATAGGCGTTCGCTTCAACCAACCGTCCTGATCGCCAGGCCAAAGGCGCCTTGCGCGAAGCGGTACATATTGGCGCGGCGATCAGCACTGCCGGTCTCCAGCGTGATCACGCGTTCAACCCCTGACCCCACCACGGCGATGCAGCTATGCCCTGCCGCATCGCCATAGCGATTACCGGTGGGGCCGGCGGCGCCGGTCTCCGCCAATCCCCAATCCGCACCATGTTTTTCGCGCACGCGCCGCGCGAGCAGCAGGGCATAGGATTCACTCGCGGAACGCATGCCGGCCAT
>JADCFR010000114.1 GCA_020249415.1 Roseomonas sp.
CGCGCCCACGCAGCACGCCATTCACATGCTTTTGCATCGCCGCATCCTGGCGGATGACGCTGCGATAATCCCTAATGTCTCCCGTGGCATAGACCACATCGAACAAGGGCGGTTCACCCACCACCTGGGCAGGAATGCCGGCTTCATGGATCAGGCTGGTCAGCCCCTCCATCAGGCTGCGGCCAGTCGCGAAAATCTGCTCATAAGTGCCGGGCTCGCGCAGCACTTCCATGGTGGCCAGCCCCGCGACCGAGGCGACCGGGTTGCCGGACAGCGTGCCAATCTGCGTCAGGAAGCGGTCTTCACCGACCGCCGCCTTGTCGAATTGCGCCATGATATCGGCACGCCCACCAAGTGCCGCCAAGGGAAAGCCGCCACCGATGATCTTGCCCATGGTGCAGATATCAGGCGTCACGCCGTAATATTCCTGCGCGCCGCCATAGGCGAAGCGAAAGCCGGTCACGACCTCATCAAAAATCAGCGGAATGCCAAGCCGCGCGGTGACGTCACGGATTGCTTGCAGGAAGCCGGGCTTGGGCGGGATCAGGCGCTGGAAGGGCTCCAGGATCACGCCGCCAATTTCATCATGGCGCGCTTCAATCAGCCGCACCGCCGCTTCCGTATCATTGAAGGGGGCGACCAGCACCTCGGCCCGCACGCTCTCCGGAATGCCGGGCGTATCCGGCACAGCTTCCGGGAAATTCGCGAGCTTTTTGGGGGCGAGGCTCATCAGGCCCCAATCGCTCATGCCGTGATAGCCGCCTTCGAATTTCACGATCTTCGGGCGCTGGCGATAGGCGCGCGCGAGCCGCATGGCATAAAGATCAGCCTCAGACCCCGATGAGACAAAGCGCACCTGGTCCACACAGGGCATGGCATCGGCAATGGCGGCGGCCAGGCGAATGCCATGTTCATTATTGGTAAAGAAGGTGGTCCCTTTCGGCACCTGCGCCAGCACGGCTTCCGTCACCTTCGGGTGGTTATGCCCCACATACATCGGGCCACTGCCGAGCAGATAATCAATATATGCGCGCCCCGAAACATCCCAGACATGGGCGCCACGGCCTTCGCGCAGGATGATCTCGGCCGGGAAATTGCCGAAATGCCCGCCGGGCAGCACGCGCTTGGCAAGGGCGAGCAATTCCTGTTCTTCGGCGGAAGGGGCAATGCTGGTCATGGCGCGGTTTCCTCAAGCGATGTTTTAACGACTATAGGCTACGGTTTTCCCTGATGGAAAGCAGCACCATAAGGAACACATGGCGGGCAATATCCCATTGCCCAAGGCAGGTCTGGCGGCTTGGCACGGCCTGGGCCATCATCAGCCTCGGACAGGGCAGAGCCGCCGCTATCCGATAATGCACAAGCAAAGCAGGGAAGATGTCATGAACATGCACCGTCGCAGTCTTTTGGCCTCAGCGGGCGCGCTGCTCGCGGCACCCGCCTTGGCGCAGCCGCGCTGGCCTGACCGGCCGATTGAAATCATTGTCGGCTTCACCGCCGGTGGCGGCACTGATCTTGATGCGCGGAGCTACGCCGCTGCGCTTGAAAAACGCCTTGGCGCGTCGGTCGTGGTGGTCAATCGCCCCGGCGCGGGTGGCGAGGTCGCCTTGGCCGCGGTCGCGCGGTCGCGCCCTGATGGGCATACCATCGGCACGACGAATATGCCGGGCTTGCTGACGATCCCAATTGAGCGCACGGCGCAATTCAAGCTGGATGATTTTATCGGCATCGGCAATCTGGTGACCGATCCTTCAGCGATTACGGTGCATGAAGACAGCCCATACCGCACGCTGGCGGATCTGCTGGCGGCAGCGCGGGCAAGGCCGGATACCATCACCTATGCCTCGCCGGGCGTGGGGACGGATGATCATTTGCAATTGGTGTTGTTGCAGGCAGCGACCGGCACCCGCTTTGTGCATGTGGTGTTTCAAGGCGATCCGCAACTCCGCACCGCCGTGCTCGGCAAGCAGGTGGATAGCATGGGGCTCAATTTGGGGCCTGTGACCGCCAACCCCGATAAGCTCCGCGTCCTGTCCCAGGGTGGTGCCACGCGCAGCCGCTTCCGATCCGATGTGCCAACCCTGATGGAATTGGGCTTTCCCGTGCAAATGGCCTCTGAACGGGGTCTGGTGATGGCGGCCGGCACCCCACCCGCCATTGTCCAGCGCCTACGCGAAGCGACCGCCGATATCGCGCGCGATCCGGAATTCGTGAAAATCCTGGAAGGCCGCTTCACCGAGCCCGCCTATGAGGCCGGCGATGCCTGGTTTGAGCGTCTGCGCCGGCAGGAAGCCGAGTATCGGCGGCTTTGGCAGTCAACTCCCTGGTCGCAACGCTGAGGATATGGCGGGCGGAACGGCCATGCAGGGCCGCTTTGGTTGACCCTGCAAGGCTGGAATGCCATGGCGGGGCGTGATCCACGAACCGCCCAGCGCGCCCGACAGGCGCCGATTCCTGTTTCTGCAGGGCCCGATTTCGCCGTTTTTTGCCCGCCTTGCCGAAGACTTGCAGGCGCTGGGCCATGCGGTGCATCGCGTCAATCTGCATCTGGGCGATCGCGCCTTCTGGGGCGCCACGCGCAGTATTGATTTCACCGGCCGGGCGGAGGCCTGGCCCGATTGGATCGCGGATTTCCTGACGCGCCACGCCATTACCGATCTGCTGCTGATTGGCGAACAGCGCCCCTATCACCGCATCGCCATCGCCGCCGCCAAGGCGCGCGGCATTGCCGTGATTGTCACCGATTACGGCTATTTGCGCCCGGATTGGATAACGCTGGAACGGAATGGCATGGGGGGGGAGAGTCTTTTCCCACGCGATCCGGCGGAAATTCGGCGCCTTGCCCAGGGGCTTGCCCTGCCCGCGCTGAAGCCGCTCTATAGCGACCAATTCGCCACCATGGCTTGGCGGGATGTTTGCTATCATGCGCTGGCGCAATGGCCCTTTCCCTTCCGCCATTATCGGCGCCATCAATTGCAGCACCCGTTTCTGGTTTATGCGGGGCTGGCGCGGCGGCTTCTGCTGCGCCGGTGGGAAGACCGCCGTTCCGGACAGGTATTTGAGGGGTTGAAGGCGCGCGGCAGCCCATTCTGGATTTTCGCGATGCAGCTGGAGACGGATTTCGCCATCCGCGCCTAGTCGCCCTTTGCCGATATGGAGGCGCCGCTTGGGCAGGTCATAGCCTCCTTTGCCGCCCAGGCGCCGGCGGGGACAGAATTGCTGATCAAGCTTCACCCGCTTGATCCCTGCTGGAAGCCCTGGCCCAGGCGGATCGCCGCTATGGCGCAGGCTGCGGGTATTGCGGGGCGCGTGCATGTCATGCCGCGTGGGCGGCTGCCTGATCTGCTGGCGGCGTCCCGCGGCCTGATCACGGTGAACAGCACCGCCGCCACCGGTGCCATGGTATTGGGCAAGCCGGTGAAGCTGCTCGGTCAGGCGGTTTATGATGTGCCGGGGCTTAGCTTTCAGGGCGGGCTGGATGCGTTCTGGACAGAGGGCGCGCCGCCTGATCCGGCATTGCTGAAGGATTTTCTGGCCTTGCTTTGTGGTGCCTTCATGGTGCGCGGCGCCTTTCATCAGGCTTCCGGGCTGGCTGCGGCGGTGGCCGGCGCGGTGGCGCGGCTGGATCAGGGCTGCATCAACGCTGCCCCAAAAGCCGCGCTGCCTGACGCCTGATCCAGCCCTGCGCTGCGCGCCAGCGCCCGCCGGGGGCCAGCGGCCAATGTTCCGGCTGGGCCAGCCGTTCCAAAAACACCTCAACCGGGCAGGGCAATTGCGTCACCGGGTCAATATAGCGCGGGTAGAGGATCAGGGCGCCGGCGATCAGGCTTTCCAGATCAAGCCGCCGCTTGCGGCGTGCGGCTGGAAAGGCCGCGCCGCGATCCTCCGTCAGGCCCCAACCCGCGTAAAAGGGCTGGCCCCAAAGCGTGACCGGTAGGCCGCGCAATAGCGCCTCAAACCCCGTGAGCGAGGTCAGGCAATGCACGGCATCCACCTGAGCCAATAGCGCGGCCATTGGGGTTTCCACCGCGACATGATCGGCAAGGCCAGACAGATCCTTCGCCGCAATGCGCCCGCGGCGAAACCCGGCCTCCACATCCGGGTGGGGCTTGTAGATCAGAAAGGCCTCCGGCGCGGCGGCGCGCACGGCACGGAGCAAGGCAAGATTGGTCATGCCGCCGCCACCCTTGAGGACCGAGGCGTCATCCTCCACCTGGCCCGTCACCAGGATGCGCGGCCTGCCGGTTGGCGCGGGGATGCTCGGGGCCGGGCCGGCGAGGTTATACTTGGTCAGGCCGCGATCAAGGATCGCCTGGCGCAGCGCCGCCGCGCGGGCGCGGAGCGGGGCAGGGAAGTCGGCCCCGTTGAGCAATTCCTCCAAATCCGAGGGCTGGGTCGGATCGTAATGCGGGCCCCGATGATCCAGCGCGAAGGAACCGCCTGGGCGGAAGGCAGCGCCGATGCCAGCCGAGCGCAAAAAACCATCCTCCAGGAACACCACCGGCACCCTTGCGGCGGCGGCCTTGGCGAGAAAGCCAGCTTTGGCGCTGGCTGCCCAGACCAGGGCCGCGCCACCCCGCGCCTTGGCGGCGGCGATGGCCTCATCGGCCCTTTTGGCGAAGATGGGTGCCGGGGCAGCCGAGGCGAGCAGCGCGCCCACCCGCGCCTGTTTCCAACCTTGCACGCCAAGGCAGGTGGTGATGCCCTGATTAACCGCCGCTTGGGATCGCCAAAGAGCATAAAGATCAAGTGATTGCGTGAGGGGGCTGGATATGCACCGGAAGGGATCAGCCGCGCGGGTGAAGGCGATCAGCCGGGCATAAACATCCTTCGCATCGGCGCTGGCCAAGGCGCCATCCGCCAAGGGCACCGCCGCTGCAAGCGCCAGCAGCGCCATGGGGCGGGAGGCGCCATGCAGCATTGCCGCGCCATCAAGCAGGCTCCAGGGGTCGTAGGCCATTTCGCTTTCCGGCCAAAGCGGAGCCGCGCCCGGTGGCGCAAAAGGATCGCGGAAGCAGCGCACGGGAAGGCCAGAGGCAAGGGCGGCCTTGCGGGCGCCTGCCGCAGCTCCGCGCTGCGCCGGGTCGCAAGGGTCCAGCAGGATCACCGTGCTGCGCGGCGCCATGCCAAGCGCCAAGCCGCCCGGATCAGCAAGGCCGGCTGGCCCGCCAAGCCGTGCCTGGGCAAACCGGGCGATGATGCCGGGTGCGGCGGCGCGCGCAGCTTCGGGTGCAGGGGTGGCGAGCGCAGCAGCAATCGGGTCTGGCGCTGCCGCTTGCACCAGGGCGATCAGGGGTTCCTGTTGGCCCAGGCGAATGCCGCCCCAGGGGCCGGGGGTGAAGCGGATGACACGGCCGACCCCGGCTGGCGCCGCCACCCCCATGGGCAAGGCGAGCAGCGCGGGTGGCGCGCCACCAGACCATGGGGTGGCGCGGTATTCCGGCCAGCACGCAGCCAGATGTGGTGCGGATGCCAAAAGCCCGGATGGCAGGGCCAGGGCGGGGGGGGCGGTCATTTCTTGGTTGCGGTGCTCAACTTCAGCCTGCGGCCGGTACGGCCAATGCGGTCGTCCCCTTGACGCGGCTGCGCGGGCGGCAGGCGGGCAAATCGCCTTCCCTTCAGGAACGAAAGCGCCGCTTTGGTCCGGTCATCTTGTATTTGGGGTCTCCGAGGAAAACATGGTGGCGGTATTCAATTTGCCTTAGACATTCGGGTGATACTATTCAACCGTCACTCGCAATTCCGTGCTAAAGGTGAGAATCGGTATGAGGAGAAAGGTTTTGATGCCCATGAGCGGGGAATTCCCACGCCGCTTCTTGCCGATGATGGTGCTGCTGTTGTCTGGTATTGTATTGGCCGGTTGCGGCATGATGACTGCGGAACATTCCTCCGCGACGCCGGAACCTGCGCGTATCCTGGACCCGGTTGCCGCCTTTGCCGCCGATCCGCCCGCCGGCGGAGAGGGGCAGGTACGTCTTGCCGATACGGGTGAAATGGCGCGGGTCCGCCTGATGCGCCAATATGCGGCGGCCAGTGGCCGTGAGTGCCGAGAGCTGCGCGTGAGCCGCCGAGGTGGCGAGCAGAACCGTCTTTATTGCCGCGCCGGCACTGGCTGGATAGAAGCACGGCCCTTGCTCTCGCAGCCTGTGGTCCAGCAATGAGCCGACAGGGCGAAACCGCCCTGATCCTGCGCGGCGCGCAGATGCAATCGCGCGTCATTGGTGCGCTGGTCATTCGCGAAATGCATTCGCGCTTTGGCCGCCACTATATGGGCTATGTCTGGCTTTACTTTGAACCCTTACTGCTTGGCGTTTGCATTGGGCTTATCCATGCTTGGCGGGATCGACCGGCGGCCTTTGGGCCCTTTGAATTCCATGCGGTCGGCTATATTCTCTTTTTCGTGTTTCGCGGGATTTTGAACCGGGCCACAATGGCCATTAGA
>JADCFR010000115.1 GCA_020249415.1 Roseomonas sp.
CGCGATTTGCTGAACCCGGAAGACGTGACCGTAGAAGCGATGGAGCCCTGCCAGCCGGCGGGCATTTTTACCCTGCTCAGCGTGCGTAATAACCAACCGCTGCGCGTAGTATAAGGCGAATAAGTTCGCCGTGGTGGCGGCATGACAGTAGAAAAGTCGCTGCCATTCGCCGGAAAAAAAATCTTGATCACGGGCGCCGGCCGGGATTTTGGCCGCACCCTTGCAATCAACTTTGCGCGGCTTGGGGCCGACCTTTTGCTTTCCGCCCGCAAAATTGAGAACGCCCGCGCGACCGAGACGATGGTGCGAAGCATGCTGCCGGCTGCGAATATAGCGTGCTTCCCAATCGATCTTACCGATCAGCGGCAACTTGCTGGAGTTCGGGCTGAAATCGAAGGTTTTACGGACCGGATCGACATTCTCATCCACAACGCGGGCTTTTGGCTCAGGGATGATTTCGTCGATACTCCCGATGATGACATCGTCAGCGCGGTGGCATCAACCGCCACCGGCCCATTTATCCTCACCAAGCATCTCTTGCCGATGATCAAGCGTTCTTCGGCTGCCGATGTGGTATTCCTCAACGGTACCACCGCGTTGCGTAACAATCTGCGCGCGATCAATGAAGCATTCAGCGCCGCAAAAGCCGCCCAAGCTTTATTTTCTGAGCGGCTGCGGCATCGTTTGCGGGAGAGCGGCGTACGCGTGCTCACGATCTATCCTCCGGACTTCTACAACACCTCACCGCTTGATCCCACGAAGTGGGAATATCGCCGCGACGCATTCGAAGACCTTACTCTGACCGCCAGAAACGTCTTCGACTGCATCCGCTTCGCATTGCTTCAGGATCGCATCTGCTCGATCGACGAGATCGTGCTCAGCAACAATAACGGCCGGAATCTCCGTAATTAGATCTTCTGCGGGAGGTGTATGACCCGGAACTGACGATCGGATAGGGGAGATCGTCACACCAGCCTTCCCGGCACGGCGGCAATCACCGCTTCCTCGGCATTGGCGAAAGCGAGCCGCAAATGCCGTTCCTGGCCGGGGCCGAAGAAGCTGCCGGGCAGGCCAAGCAGGCCTCGGTCAACCGCCAAAGCCTCGGCGGTTGCTTCAGAATCTTCAGCACCATCAGGCAGGCGCAAATACGCGAAATAGGTGCCAAGCGCATCAATGCGCCAGGCATTCACCGGCGCCATGGCAGCGCGAAAGGCCTCAGCCCGCGCGGCCATGATGGCGCGATTGCCCGCGCGCCAATCCCGCAAGGCTTCCACCCCCCAAGCCAGCGCGATTTGCGGCGCGCGCGGCGGGCAGATTTGCACCGTATCAATCGCTTTCGCCAATTCGCGCTGAAACCCTGCCCCCGCCGCAATGGCGCCCACGCGATGCCCCGGCACGCAATAGGCTTTGGAAAATGAATAGAGATGCACAACATGATCCTGCCATGTCGCATCCTGGAACAGCCCATGCGGCGCGCCGGCGGCTTCCGGGATGAAATCGCGATAGGTTTCGTCCAGCACCAGCCAGGCACCGTGAGCGCGGCAGAGCTTGGCGAATTGTGCGACAAGCTCGGGTGAATAAATGGCGCCGGTCGGGTTGTTCGGTGTCACCAAAACAATCGCGCGCACGCCTTGCATCAAGGTTGCGGCCAAGGCCGGATCGGGCAGAAAGCCATCCTCGGCCCGGCAGGGCAAACCGCGACAGGGAATGCCAAGCGCTTCGAGCGCCATGCGATGATTGAAATACCAGGGCGCGGGCAGCATCACCGCATCACCGGCACCCGCGAGTGTCATCATGGCCAGCGTAAAGGCCAGATTGCCGCCGGCGGTGATGGCGATATCGGCAGCGCGGATCGGCGCTGCATAGGCGCGCGCCATATCGGCGGCCAAAGCGTCTCGCAAGGCGCCCTCGCCTTCAATCGGGCCATAGCCGGCGCATGCCGCATCTCCCGCAGCAGCAGCAAGGCGCGCCAGTAAATCCGCATGCGGCGGATAGCCCGGCACGGCCTGAGTCATATCCAGGACTGGCCCGGCGCCGCCCTGATAGCGGGCAGCCCAGCCGCGCACGGCGGGAATGGGCGGGGCGCCGGTGGCGCGGATGCGTGGGGAAAGCGGCAAATCCATCGGCGCAGGGAACCATCACAAGCGGGCGGCGTCCATGGGGCGCGCTCTCAATTGATCTGGCCTATGCCTCCCCCGCCGGACGGCCTGTCACATGGCGCCAATGATGCCAAAGCAGCCGCGCCGCCGTGGACCGCCAGGGCGACCACATCATCGCAAGCGCTGCCAGCTCCCTTGGCTTGGGGCGTTCCGGCAGGCCCCGCAGGACCGCCAGCGACGCCGCCAAGGCCAAATCGCCTGCGGGAAAGATATCCGGCCGATCATGGCCAAAGAGCAAATGGACCTCTGCCGTCCAGGGGCCGAAGCCCGGAATGGCGGCAATGGCCGCAACCGCCGCCTCATCCGACAGGCCCGCCAGTCTTGCAGCGGAAAGCCTGTCTTCGGCAAAAGCCTCAGCCAAGGCGCGGGCATGGCGCAGCTTCGGGCGCGATAGCCCGGCGTGACGCAGCGCATCATCATCCAGCGCCAGCAGGCCGATGGGCGTCAGCGCCCCGGGCAGGGCAGCAAGCCGGCCCCAAATGGCCGTAGCCGCCTGATTGGAGATCATCTGCCCGCACAGGCTTCTGAGCAGGCCGGCAAAGCCCGCTTCCCGCCGGCGCCAGGGCAATGCGCCGGCGGCTTCGGGAATGGCCGCCAGCTGCGGGTCTAGGCGCGCCAAGGCCGCAAGGGCCTCAGCGGCCCAGGGCGGCGCATCCGCAGCCAGCATGGCGGTGGGCGGCTTTGTCATGCGCAGTGCATAGCGCTTGCCCGCCCATCAAAACAGTGATGCGCCCCGGCGCATAAGGCCAGGGCGCATCAGCGGAGACAGGGCCGGGAGAGTTTGGGGGCAGGTCAGGCCCTGATCCGATACCTCTGCAAATGGGACGGAAATATTGCTGGCAAAAGGCATCGGACATGCCAAAGTGCAACGAACAGCAACCGGCACGGCGCCAGACACATTTCGCAACATGCGCAGATGAACCACGCCACAAAACCACTCATGTTACGGGGCATGGAAAACGCACCGCATATCCTGATCGTTGATGATGATCGCGAAATCCGTGATCTTCTGTCCCGCTTTCTGGAAAAACAGGGCCTGCGCGTGAGTGCCGCACGCGATGCCCGCGAAGCGCGTCGGCTATGGCCGCTTGGGCGCTATCATCTTGTTGTGCTCGACCTCATGATGCCGGGCGAACCTGGTCTTGATTTCGCGCGCTGGCTGCGCACTCAATCCGATGTGCCCATTGTGATCCTGACCGCGATGGGTGAGGAGACGGATCGCATCGTGGGGCTTGAACTTGGCGCCGATGATTATCTGGCAAAGCCCTTCAACCCGCGCGAATTGCTGGCGCGCATCCGCGCCGTTTTGCGCCGCGCCTCTGGCGATGGTATCGCCGCCAAGGAACCACCCGCCAAGGTCATCAAGTTTTCCGGCTGGACCCTGGAACCGACGCGCCGGAGATTGCTCAATCCCGATGGGGTGGAGGTGCCGCTGACCGGCGGCGAATATGAATTGCTGCTGGTGCTGCTGGATCGGCCCAATCGCGTGCTGACGCGCGATATGCTGATGGATCTGCTGCGCGGGCGGCAGGCCGGGCCTTATGATCGCGCGATTGATGTCGCGGTGTCACGGCTGCGGCGCCGCCTGGAAGATGATGGCCGCAACCCCGCCCTGATCAAGACCGTGCGTGGCGGCGGCTATGTGCTGGCCACCACGGTAGATCGTGGCTGAAGCCGCCCCTGTCGCCGCGCCCCCGCGGCGGCGCTGGTGGCCTGGCAGCCTTGGTGGCCGTACTGCCGTTGCGCTGATTGTGGCACTCATGCTGGTGCAGGCGGCGGGGCTTACGATCCATGCCTTGGATCGTGTGGATTTGCAGCGCTTTGTCCAGGCGCGGGAAATCGCCGGGCGCAGCCTTGGCGCCTGGCGCGCGGCGGTGCTCTCGGCGCCAGATCGGCGCGCGCAAATCATCGCCGATCTTGATCTGCCCGAAGGGCTGACGGTGGATTTGGATCTGGCGCCGATTGTGCGCCTGGGCGCGCCACCGGTCTCACCGCATATTCTCAGGCTGTTTCGCTTGGATTTGCTGGCGTCCGGCCCGCCAAGGCTGCGCCCGCGCGAAATCCGTATTGCGGAGCTTGGCTCGGCCGGGTTTGCGGCATCGCTGCGCCTGCCGGATGGGCCTTGGCTCAATCTCCGGGCATCCTTGCCGCCGCCGCGGCCTTGGCATTCGGATACTTTCCTTGCCGCGTTTTTCGGCATGACGCTGGCGGCGGTATTGCTGATCCTTTGGGCGGTGGCGCGGCTCATGCGCCCGGTGCGGCTATTGGCGGAGGCAGCGAATAGGCTCGGGCGCGATGTGAATGCGCCGCCCTTGCCCGAAGCTGGCCCGACCGAGGTCGCCACCGCTGCCCGCGCCTTCAATGAAATGGCTGCGCGCATCCGGCTTTTTGTGGCGGACCGCACGCAAATGCTGGCGGCGATTGGGCACGATCTGCGCACACCGATCACGCGGCTGAAACTGCGCGCCGAATTCATGGATGATGATGAACAGCGGCGCAAAATGCTCGCTGATCTGGATGAGATGGAAGCGATGATCGGCGCGACCCTCGCCTTTGCGCGGGATGATGCGGCGACGGAACCGGCAACCCAGATGGATATTGCGGCGCTTTGCCGCACCGTGGCGGATGAGGCGAGTGACGCGCATCCCGATCAGGCAGAGAAAATCAGCTATGAGGGTCCGGACAAGCTGGTGATCCGCGCCAAGCCCTTGGCCTTGAAGCGCGCCATCGCAAACCTGGTCGCGAATGCACTGAATTATGGTGGCGCGGCGCGGCTTACGCTCGCGCAGGATGGGGCGAGCCTGGTGCGCCTTGCCATCGCCGATGATGGCCCCGGTATTCCTGACGCGGAGCTGGAGGCGGTATTCACCCCCTTTCGCCGGCTGGAGGCCAGCCGCAATCGCGAAACCGGCGGCACCGGGCTTGGGCTGACCATCGCGCGCAATATCCTGCGCGGCCATGGCGGCGATGTGGTGCTGCAAAACCGGTCGGAGGGCGGCTTGATCGCGGTGGCAAGCCTGCCGGTTTGAGCATTTCCCCGCCAAGCGGGATTGCTTGGCTCGATAAATCGATCAGTAGCGCAAGGTAATGGCAAGCCTGGTGACATGCCCTGCGGCGACGCTGAATTTATTGGCGTCGAAGGTTGGTGCCGACATTCTGGGCATCACATTATTGCTGACGCCAACGCCTTCGGTCGGCATACCGAGAAAATTCGTATCGGCTCGCCCATTGCCATTGGTGTCATGCACCACGGCGATGGCATAGGTTCCTGGCGGCACGTTATCAAATATGCACAGCGCTGCGCCGGCTGCCGGTGCCACGCGCAGAATCCTGACGCTGGGCTTGTCCGATTCCAGCGGAAATCCAGCCGCTGAGGAGAATAACGCGCAGCCCACCATGCCTTGCGCATTCGAAACGCCCGAGACCGCAGCTTCAATCCTGCCGCCGGATGAGGCGGATGCCGTGGCGGCGATGCCGATCATGGCGCAGGCAAGCAGTAGCGAGATATGGTGCGGGGTTGTCATGGCGATGCTTCCTTTCTTGTTGTTGATCATGGATTTGATCATTGATTTCTGGCGCCTTGCTTCAACATCGCAGCGCTTAGCAAGGCCGTGAACATCCGTGGGGAAAGCCGGATCATCTGCGCCGAAAACCAATTCATGGTTCCCACAATGCTGGACGGGCCGGAAGCATCGAGCGCCTTCAGGCAGGCCCCGACCGCTGCTTCAATCGTCATCGGGTTTCGGAAAATTGATGTCCGGCGTACATCAGCGCCCATGGCATTGATGAAGGGTGTCTCGACCGGGCCTGGGCAAACCGCCGCAACACGCAAGCCACGATGGCGATATTCGGCCCATAAGGCTTCCGAGAAGGACAGGACAAATGCCTTGGTCGCGCCATAGCTGCTCATGAAGGGGGTGGGCTGGAAGGCCGCCGTTGAAGCGATATTGAGAATCGTACCTTTCCGCAACAATAATTCAGGCACGAATAGCCGCGTCACCTCCGCCAGCGCGACGATATTCAGTTGCAAGGTTTGGGTCAGACGTTCGATGGGCTCGGCTTCGAAGGGGCCATAATAGCCGGTGCCGGCATTATTGATCAGCGTATCAACCGGCAGGTCCAAGGTGC
>JADCFR010000116.1 GCA_020249415.1 Roseomonas sp.
CGCGCAGCACACGAAACCGCACCGGGCCGGGGGCCGCAAGTGCTGCCATGGGCAGCAAGGCGGGCAGCGTAAGAAACGCACGACGCAACATCAGCCGCGGCTCCGCACAGTGGAACGACCGCCATCCACAGCCATGATCTGACCGGTGATCCAGCCTGCCTGATCCGATAGCAGAAAATCCGCGAGCGCAGCGGCATCCTCGCCCTCTCCCAGCCTGGGGATCGGGTGTTGCTTGGCGATCGCATCGGCCATTTGCGCATTCGCGAGCAAGGGTGCGGCCATGCTGCTGCGCGTCAGGGATGGCGCAATGCAATTGATCCGAATGGCAGGCGCCAATTCGGCGGCGAGTGCGACCGTCAGCCCCTCCACCGCGCCCTTGGCCGCGGCAATCGCCGCATGATTGGTAAAGCCCGCCCGCGCCGCAATGGACGAAAACAGCACGACCGAACCCCGCCCCGCCGCCAACGCGTCCTGCGCGGCCTGGATGGCGAGTACGGCCCCCAGCGCATTCAGGCGAAAGGCGCCAATCATATCCGCCTCGGTCACGCGCTTGAGCGGCTTCAGCGCAATCGAACCAATGCAATAGGCCAAGCCCGCCAAGGGCGCACCCGCGGCGGCCACGGCGCTGCGCAAGGCAGCCGCGTCTTCGACATCGGCGGGGATCGCCTGGCTGCCGGGAATGTCAGCGGCAAGGGCAGCAAGCCGCGCGGCATCGCGCGCCACCAGCACGGGGCGCTGCCCGCGCGCTGCCACGCGCCTTGCCAGCGCCGCCCCCACCGCGCCGGTCGCGCCCAGGATCAGGATTGTCGGCTGTGTCATGCTGCCCTCCGCTTACCCGTCACCAAATGGTCATGCGCCGCCAAAGCGGGAGGGGCGCGACAAGCCGCGCTCGCCGTGCCAGTATGACAGGCGATGCGTCAACTCCTGCTGCTGCGCCACGCCAAATCCGCCTGGGATGACCCGGCGCTCGCTGATCATGCGCGGCCCTTGAATGGGCGGGGCCGGCGCGCGGCGGCGGCGATGGCGAATGCGATGCGCGGCCTTGGGCTTTCGCCGGATGTGGTGCTGGTGTCTTCAGCGCGGCGGACGCTGCAAACGCTGGAAGCGTTTTTGCCTTTGCCCGACAGCCCGATCATCGAACCGATGGATGAGCTTTATCTGGCATCCTGGCAGAACCTGCTCGGGCTTTTGCATCGCGTGCCGGAAACCGCGCGGAGTGTCCTGCTGATCGGCCATAATCCCGGCCTGCATGATCTGGCACTCGCCTTGACGGGCGCAGAGTCCATGGCGCGCAACCCAGAGGCGCGGCGCATGGCGGGTGCCTTCCCGACCGCGGCGCTGGCGGAATTCAGCATCTCAAGCCCCTGGGCGGGGCTCGCGGAAGGTGGCGGGCGGCTGGTGCGCTTCATGATCCCGGCCGATTTGCCGGAAATGGCGGCATGACCCCCGAAGGCCGAGAGGGTGGGGGTAAGGTCGCTGAACCCGCACCGGAACCCCCGCTTAGTTTGGAATTCGTTCTGCCGGTCGCGGAATCGGCGCGGCTGGCGCGCTTTCCCATCCTGGCCGCGCTGCGGCAGGGCCGCATCAGCACCAGCACCGAGGAACTGCACTGGCTGGATACGCCAGACGGCGCCCTGGCTGCCGAGGGCATGCTCGTTGAGGCGCCGAAGCGCGGGCCAAGGCGGCTGATTGCCCTGGCACCCAAGCCCGAAGCGCCCTGGCATCCGGGCCAAATGCTGCCCCCCGTGGCGGTTCTCGCCCCGCATGAAACCCCCGCAGCGGCTGAAGGCGTGGCGCTGATGCCGCTCGCTGCCTTCAGCGGCAAAAGGCGCAGCCAGCGCCTGCTGATCGGTGATGCGCTGGTGACGCTGCATCTGATCCAGGGGCATTTGCGCACGGTAGCGGCGGAGCGCGCGGTGGCGCGGGTGCTGCTTTCCGGCCCGGCGCCTGCCGTGCTTGATCTTGCCCGGCGCTTGACCGCTGCGCTGCCCCTGCTGCCGCCTCGCCAGAGCCTGGGCGCCGAGGCGCTGAGCCTTGCCACCGGGCAGCTGCCGCCGCCCCGCCGGCATGGCGCGCCGGATACATCCGAAGCGGCCAGCGCCGAAGCCTGTTTCACCATGGCAATCGGGCATTTGCTGGAAGCCGCCCTGCATTACGCGCCAATCGCGCGGGCCGGGCTTGAAATTGAAGGCGTGCATCAGCTGCGCGTGGCGCTCAGGCGATTGCGGTCCGTGCTTAAGGTTTTTCGCCCCATCACCGGCTGCAAGCCGGGCCGCAGGCTGGATGGCGTGTTGCGGGAAATGCTCGGGCTTTTGGGGCCGGCACGGGATTGGGATGTGTTTCTGGCCGGGATCGGCGCCGATATGGCAGCACTTTTGCCGGAAGATAAGCACCTGCACTCCCTGCTGCGTGCGGCGGAAGCCAAGCGGCAAGCGGCCTATGCCGCGCTGGCCGAGGCGCTGGATGGGCCAGGCTGGCGCGCCGCCGTGACCTCTGGCCTCGCCTTTCTGTTGGAAAAACCCTGGCGCGCGGGCGCGGATCATGAACGCCTTGGCCTGCTGGACTCGCCGCCGCAGGATTTCGCCACGCTGGTCTTGGACAAGCGCTGGCAGAGGCTGCTTGAAGCCGGGGCCGAGATCGAAACCCTGCCCGCTGAGGCGCTGCATGAGCTTCGCCTGGATGCCAAGCGCCTGCGCTATGCGGCGGAAGTCTTCGCCCCTGTTTTCCCCAAGAAGGCAGCGCGGCGCTTCCAGCGCAGATTGGCCGCACTTCAGGAAGAATTGGGTCGCAGCAATGACGCTGCCGTCGCGCGCAGCCTGGTACAGAGCCTGGCGCGCGAGAATGATGAGGCGCGCGCCTGGGCTATTGGCGTGGCCGAAGGCTGGTGCCTGGCGCGGTCCATGGCCGATCATGATGGCGTGCTGAAGGCTTGGAAAAAATTATCGGCCAAAGAATCATTCTGGTCAGCGGATTAGGTGGCGCTCTTCGCGTTTTGCGTGAGTGTGACGCAAATTTTTTACATTTTTGGCAGTTGTAACATCGTGTAAAAATCGTTTAACCAGCCTTGGTGCGAGAACCGAGGCGTATTTTCAAAGGTCGGCAATTCAGCCCCCGCTTTGGCGGTTCTGGGCTTGGGGCTGCTTGTGCCGTGGTGGCCGCGCTGGTCCTTGGATTTGGCTTGCCTTCCAACCTGTTCGGCTCCGCCCCCGCGGATCGGCCCATCACGGCCGAGGCCGCGCAAATCCGTATTTTTGATGGCGAAACCCTGGGTCTTGGGGACCGCATTATCCGGCTTTCCGGCATAGCGGCGCCCGCCCGTGGTGAGGCTTGTGGCAGCGATGCCGCGCGGGCCGATTGTGGCGCGGTGGCGGCGGCGCGGCTCGCGGCTTTGCTGCAAGGCCAGGATGTGACCTGCCGGATTGAGGGTTATGACGGGTTTCGTCGCGGCCTTGGCCGCTGCATCGCCGGCGGGCGGGATGTGAATGCGGCCATGGTGGAACAGGGCTTTGCGTTGGCGTCCATATCCGTATTGCGCCCCCTGGAAGTGGCGGCGCGGGATGGCCGCCAGGGGCTTTGGGCCGATGCCAGCCTGATGCCGGCCGAGTGGCGCCGTCGCTGATCTGCTGCCCTTGGCGACCCGATGGCGCGATTTCCGGCGCTTTGGCCCCCTTCTTCAAGCCCGATTCACGCTTTGCGGTTAGGCTTCCGCCCAGGATCAGTGCCTGGGTTTGCCAAGCTGACCACTCCGCCCTTATCCTGCACCGCACCATGAT
The DNA here is from genome assembly GCA_020249415.1 of Roseomonas sp. GTDB lineage: Bacteria > Pseudomonadota > Alphaproteobacteria > Acetobacterales > Acetobacteraceae > Neoroseomonas. The sequence continues at coordinate 3,774 of JADCFR010000116.1, forward strand.
TAAGCGCCCCCGCATCTGACGGTGGCGCATTGTTCTTGAGGAAGACGCGCATGACCACGAAGGCCCAAGGGTCCATTACCATCACCCTGGATGGTACCAATAAAAGCACGACATTGCCGCTGCTGGGCGGCACGCTGGGGCCGCAGGTTGCGGATATCCGCAAGCTTTATGGCGATCTGGGCATTTTCACCTTCGATCCGGGCTATGGCGCCACCGCTTCCTGCGAAAGCACCATCACCTATATTGATGGCGATGCCGGCATTTTGCTTTATCGCGGCTATCCCATTGACCAATTGGCGGAAAAGTCGAGCTTCCTTGAAATCTCCTATTTGCTGCTGAATGGCGATCTGCCCAATGCCGCGCAGTATGAGGAATTCCGCAAGGGTGTGACCTATCACACCATGCTGCATGAACAGCTGCGTCGCTTCTTCGATGGCTTCCGCCGCGATGCGCACCCGATGGCGGTGATGTGCGGTGTGGTGGGCGCGCTGGCGGCCTTCTATCACGACAATCTCGACATCAATGATGCGCGCCAGCGTGAGATCGCGGCCTTCCGCCTGATTGCGAAGGTACCGACCATTGCGGCCTGGGCCTATAAGTATTCCATCGGCCAGCCCTTCATGTATCCGCGCAATGACCTGACCTATGCGGAAAACTTCCTGTATATGCTGAACGCCGTGCCGGCAGAGCCCTGGGTGAATAACCCGATCCTGGCGCGCGCCATGGACCGCATCCTGATCCTGCATGCGGATCACGAACAGAATGCCTCCACCAGCACGGTGCGGCTGGCGGGTTCAACCGGGGCCAATCCCTTCGCCTGCATCGCGGCTGGCATCGCGGCCCTTTGGGGCCCGGCGCATGGTGGCGCCAATGAAGCCGTGCTGAAAATGCTGGGCGAAATCGGGCACCCCAAGAATATTCCTGCCTTCATCAGCGAAGTGAAGGACAAGAACAGCCATACCAAGCTGATGGGCTTCGGCCACCGGGTCTATAAGAATTTTGATCCGCGCGCGAAGATCATGAAGGAAACCTGCCACGAAGTGCTGGCAGAACTCGGCATCAAGGATGAGCCGCTGTTGGATATGGCGATGGAGATGGAACGCATCGCGCTTTCCGATGATTACTTTGTCAGCCGTAAGCTTTATCCGAATGTGGATTTTTACTCGGGTATCATCCTGAAGGCCATGGGCATTCCGACCCATATGTTCACCGTGTTGTTCGCCGTGGCGCGCACGGTGGGCTGGGTGAGCCAGTGGAAGGAATTGATCGAAGACCCGAGCCAGCGGATCGGTCGCCCCCGCCAAGTTTATAGCGGTGCTGCGGAACGGCCCTTCGTGCCGATGGCGCTCAGGCCCTGAAAGGTGACTTGCCTCCCTCCGGTTGATGACGGAGGGGGGCTTTAACCCCCTGGCAGTACAAAACAGGCCAATTTTTTAAGGCGTCCATGCAATCATGCGTGTATGGACGCTGCCGACACGATCAACCAGAAGCCGAAGATCAGGCTGAAATTGACGCCGCCAACCCGGCCTAGGTTAACCCTTCAGTCATGTTTAGCGCCTAAGATTCCTTTTATGCTTAGCCTGAACTCCATCGCGGCCTTCTCCCAGGAAATCGCGGCAAATGCCGGGATCATCCAGGCGCGTTCCCCGGTACAGCCGGTGGATGCGCTGGGCAATAACCGCCAACCCCAGACCTCCCAGCAGCGTTCCCTTGAAGCGGTTCCGCCCGAGCCCAGTAAACCGATGCCGCGCGGGTCTTTGCTCGATCTGCGGGTGTGAAGGTTTTTTCCTCAAAATTTCCACGGTTGGCGCGGCGCTATTCGCCTTTCAACGCCGCGACCACGCCCGCCATCGCAGCCTGAAACATCTCCGGCGTCAGCCGTCGGGTTGAGGTATTGTAGCGGCTGACGTGATAGGAATCCGCCAGAATCAGCCCATCGGGCAGGCGGTGCTGTGCGCCATGAGTGAAGGCAAAGCGCGCGGCCGGAATGCCCTTGGCCCGCAGCAGCGCGTTATGCGCCACCACACCCAGCGCCAAGACCACACGCAGGCGCGGCATGCCGGCCAATTCGGCCTGCAGGAAGCCGTTGCAGGCGCGGATTTCGACGGGGAGCGGCAGGTTTTCCGTCGGGACGCAGCGCACGGCATTGGCGATCCGGCAGCCGGTCAGTTCCATGCCGTCCTTGGGGTCCTCGCCATAGGCGCCGCGCGCCAGGCCGTATGCGAGCAAGGTCGCATAGAGCAGCTTGCCGGCATAATCGCCGGTGAAGGGACGCCCAGTGCGATTGGCACCGCGCACGCCGGGTGCCAGACCAAGCACCAATAACGGTGCCTCGCGCGGCCCCCAAGAAGGGACGGGTGCGTTATGCCAGCCGGGTTCCTTGGCGCGATTGATGGCGCGGTAATCGGCAAGCCTTGGACATAACGCGCAATCGCGCCCCGGTGCTGACGCCTGCCCGCTTCGCTGGAGCTCAGCGGACATGCTCAGCCGTTTGATTTGGTCGCATTTTCCGAGCCGCCAAGTGATTCCACTTGGCTTGAAAATGCTCCGAAGCTTCGCTCATTCAGGCTCAATATCCGGCGCCTCACCATAGGGGTCGGCCGGGGTGGCGCGGCTTGGCCTGGCCGGGGCGACAGCAGTTGGCGCCACGGGGCGTGGGGCGCGGGCTTCCGGCGGCGGGCGGCGGGCGATCTCAGGTCCGATATCGGCCAGTTCCAGAAAGCCATCAGCCTGACGGCGCAATTCATCGGCGATCATGGGTGGTTGGCTTTCCATGGTAGACACCACCGTCACCTTCACCCCCTGGCGCTGCACGGCTTCCACCACGCGGCGGAAATCGCCATCACCGGAAACCAGCACCGCGTGATCCAGATGCGGGGCCAATTCCATCATATCCACGGCCAATTCGATATCCATATTGCCCTTGATCCGGCGCCGCCCGCTCGGGTCCGCCTGTTCCTTGGCGGGCTTCGTCACCACGCGCCAGCCATTATAGGCCAGCCAATCTGTCAGCGGGCGCAGCGGCGAGTAATCCTCGGTCTCGATCAGGGCAGTGTAATAACAGGCGCGCACCAGATAGGTGGAGCCGCCAAAAAACCGCAGCATGGCGGCGAAATCAACCTCGAACCCCAGGGCCCTTGTGGCGTAATAGAGATTGGCGCCATCAACGAAAAGGCCAACGCGTTCCAGGCCAGCCTGGCGCCGAGCAATATGAGCAGACATCAAATGATCCTCAATGGTTTGAGACGAAGGTTCAAATTCAGCCAGTTCTGTTACAGCAAACAGGCCGGCTTGTCATGGCCCGGGCTCTGATCGGTATTGGCGCCAATCTGCCGGCGGGTGATGGCGCGCCGCCGCTGGCCAGCTGCAAGGCGGCGCTGGCGGCACTCGCTGCCCTGCCGAGGCTGCGGCTGGTGGCGGCCTCAAGCTGGTGGGAAAGCGCGCCGATCCCGCCCAACCCGAATTCCCCGCGCTACATCAATGGCGTGGCGTTGCTGGAGGGCGCGGCGGAACCGGCTGGGCTGCTCGCTGCGCTGCAAGCCATTGAAAACGCTGCCGGGCGCACCCGGCCCTATCCCAATGCGCCGCGCGTCTTGGACCTTGATATCATTGATCTGGATGGGCTGGTGCGCGATGCGCCGGACCCGGTGCTGCCCCATCCGCGCGCCCATTTGCGCGGCTTTGTGCTCTATCCCCTGGCCGAGGTGGCGCCGGATTGGGTGCATCCGCGCCTGAAGCAGCGCGTCTCTGCGCTGATCGCGGCCCTTCCGGCGCAGGATGTCAGGCCGCTGCCCGCCGCCTGAGGCCTAAGGCGCTTGAAATCCTTGCAAAGCGGCGCCGAGGCGACTATTTGCAATCTATAACCGGTCCAGCCGGGCGCCCGGCCCCCGCCGCGCGCCCCTTTTGTCTTTGGAGCCCTCATGGCGCGCGTTACCGTTGAAGATTGCATCGAAAAGATCCCGAACCGCTTTGAACTCGTGCTGATGGCCGCGCAGCGTGCGCGCAATATCAGCCGGGGTGAGCAGATCACGATTGATCGCGACAATGACAAGAACCCGGTCGTGGCGCTGCGCGAAATCGCCGAGGAAAAGGCCAATTTGCCTTCGCTGGAAGCCGATCTGATCAAATCCTTGCAGCGTGCGCCGGAACCGGAGCCCGCCGAGGAAGAAGTGATTGACCTGATCGCCACTGATGAAAACATCTTCGGCATCATGGATGTGCAGGAAGAAGCCCTGCCTGAGGCCGGCGCCGAGGACATGGCGCCTGATGATCTGGAAGCTGCCATCGCCGCTGAGCTTGGCGGCAAACGATAGGAATGCCGATGGGGCGAAGCTTTACCTTTTGCTTCCCCCTGGATTTTCCCCGCGCGCCTGAAGGTCTGGCCGCGGGGCGCGCCTTTTCGCCCGGCGCTGAGCTTGCTTCCCATGTTGTTGCCTATGATCCGCGCGCCGATGCTGCGCTCATCACTGCCGCCTATGATATCGCGGCGGAAGCCCATGCGCCGCAAAAGCGCGATGATGGGCAGCCCTATATTGTGCATCCTCTTGCGGTTGCGGAAATCCTGGCCGGTTATCGGCTTGATCCTGGTTCCATCATCACCGCGCTTTTGCATGACACGGTTGAGGATACGCCGCTCAAGCTCGGTGATATTGAAAGCCGCTTCGGCAAGGAAGTGGCGCGGCTGGTGGATGGTGTCACCAAGCTGACGCGGCTTGAACTGCAATCCGAACGCACCAAACAGGCCGAGAATTTCCGCAAACTTGTCCTTGCCATGAGCGAGGATATTCGCGTGCTGCTGATCAAGCTCGCGGATAGGCTGCATAATATGCGCACCATCTCCGGCATGCCGCAGCCGGAACGCCGCCGCAAACAGGCGCGCGAGACTTTGGAAATCTACGCGCCGCTCGCTGAACGCATCGGCATGGATGCGCTGAAGACCGAATTGGAAACCCTTTCCTTTCGCGAAATGAATGCGGAAGCCTGGCAGACCATTGCCGCGCGGCTGACCTATCTGCGCGGCCAGGGTGCCGATTTGATTGCGGAGATCGAGGCGGATTTGCGCCGCGTGCTTGCTGATGCCGGTGTCACGGTGGTGGATATTCAGGGGCGGGAGAAATCGCCCTATTCCATCTGGCTCAAGATGCAGAAGAAGAATGTCGCCTTTGAGCAATTATCCGACATCATGGCCTTTCGCATCATCGTGCCGGAAAAGGGTGATTGCTACGCCGCCCTTGGTGCCATTCATTCCGCCTATCGCGTCGTGCCGGGGCGCTTCAAGGATTGGATTTCAACGCCCAAGACCAATGGCTATCAGAGCCTGCATACGGGCGTGACGGTGCCGGAACGGCGCAATGCCAAGATCGAAGTGCAAATCCGCACCAAGGAAATGCATGACATTGCGGAAAATGGCGTCGCCGCGCATTGGAGCTATAAGCAGGGCCCGGGGTCATCTCGGGATCAGAAGCGCTATCCCTGGGTGCGCGATCTTTTGGAAATTCTGGAAAACGCGGCTGAGCCTCAGGAATTTCTGGAACATACCAAGCTTGAACTGCATCGCGACCGGGTGTTCTGCTTCACACCCAAGGGCGACCTGATCGAATTGCCGCGTGGTGCCACGCCAGTTGACTTCGCCTATGAGGTGCATAGCCAGGTGGGCGATAGCACGGTTGGCGCCAAGGTGAATGGCAAGATCGTGCCGCTACGGCATGTGCTGGAAAATGGCGATCAGGTTGAGATCATCACCGCGCGCGGCGGCACGCCCAATCCGGGGTGGGAGCGGTTTGTTGTCACCGGCAAGGCGCGGGCGCGCATCCGGCGCGTCAATCACGCGCGGCAGCGTTCCGAACAGCGCGAAGAAGGCCGCAGCGCCATTGCCAAGGCGTTTCGGGCTGCCGGCCTTGATTTTTCGGAAAAGCTTGCCGAACCCGCTTTGAAGCCACTGAAGCAGACGGATTTTGAGGCGATGTGCATCGCGGTCGCGAGCGGCAATCTTTCGCCGCGCGATGTGTTGCATGCCGCCGTGCCGGAATTGCGCGCCGCGCCCCGTGGGGCGGACCCGTTGCCACTCGCAAGGCCCAGGGGGCGGCTTGGCGCGGGGCAAACCCTGATGCCGGGCAAGGCGGAACGCCAATCAGCGGCCAAGCGGGATGCAGCACTTGGGTTGCGAGGGCTGGTGACCGGCATGGCGGTGAGTTTTGCCGGCTGCTGCCATCCTCTGCCCGGCGATCGGATTCTGGGCATTGTCACGACTGGGCGCGGGGTCACGATCCATCGGCAGGATTGCCATGGCTTGCAGGCTTTCGCCGCGACGCCCGAGCGCTTCATTGATGTGGATTGGGATTATGATGGCGCGACCAAGGGCACGCATGTCGCGCGGGTCGAGTTGGTCGCGGAAAACCGCCCTGATGCCCTGGCGGGGGTGACCACGGCCATCGCAAGGCAGGAAGGGGTGGTGAATAGCCTTCGCATCACCAACCGGGCCGAGGATTGGTGCGAAGTGCTGGTGGATGTGGAAGTGCGCGATATTTCCCACCTGACCGCGGTGCTGGCCGCTTTGCGGGCCTGCCCCGGCATCACCCAGGTGGAACGCGGCAAGGGATAGGGCAGCGCATGATCATCGGCATCGGGTCGGATATCATGGATATCCGGCGCATTGAGCGCACCATTGAACGCCATGGCGACCGCTTTCTGGAGCGTATTTTTACCTCGGCAGAGCGTGCCAAAGCAGAAAAGCGCACCGAACGCATTCGCGCCGCCACCTATGCCAAGCGCTTTGCCGCGAAGGAAGCCGCTTCCAAGGCGCTGGGGACCGGGTTTCGCGCGGGGGTGTTTTGGCGCGATCTGGGGGTGGTGAATTTGCCATCCGGCCAGCCGACGTTGCGCCTGACCGGGGGCGCAGCGGAGCGCCTGAAGGCCATTACGCCGGCGGGGTATGGCGCAGTGATTGCGCTCACCATGACCGATGAATTTCCCTATGCCCAGGCGATGGTGGTGATCACCGCCGTCCCGCTTCCTTGACAGGGCGCGCCGCGCCGCTATGCCCTGCCCTAACCCGACAGTTTCGTTGGGGTTCGCATGCGCCGTTTGGGCGATATCCTTGGAAGTGACATGGCCTCGAAGAAATCCGGCGGTTGGCTGGAAAGCGTCAAAACCATTGTCTATGCCGCCGCGATTGCGATTGGCATTCGCACTGTCGCGTTTGAGCCCTTCAATATCCCTTCCGGGTCGATGATCCCTTCGCTGCAAGTGGGGGATTATCTTTTCGTCTCCAAATACTCCTATGGCTATTCGCGCCATTCCATGCCCTTCAGCCCGCCGCTTTTTGAGGGGCGGATTTTCGGGGCCATGCCGAAGCGCGGCGATGTCGCGGTGTTCAAGCTGCCGCGCGATGGCAGCACGGATTACATCAAGCGCATCATTGGCCTGCCGGGGGATCGCGTGCAGATGCGTGGCGGTATTCTCCATTTGAACGGGGCACCGGTGCGGCGCGAATTGCTTGGCCCCTATACGGTCGAAGGCGATGGGCCGCGCATCACGGTGCGGCGCTTCCGCGAATTCCTGCCCGCGATTGATGGCGCGCCGGGTGCGGCGCATGATATCCTGGAAGCATCGGATGATGCGCCTTTGGACAATACGCCGGAATTTCGCGTGCCGCCCGGGCATGTTTTCGCCATGGGCGATAATCGCGACAATAGCCTGGATAGCCGCGCGATGAATGCGGTGGGCTTCATTCCGATTGAAAACCTGGTTGGTCGTGCCGAGGTTATTTTCTTTTCCGTGGATGGTTCCGCCGCCTGGTGGCAGGTGTGGAATTGGCCCTTTGCCATTCGCTGGTCGCGGCTATTCAGCACGGTCAAGTGATGCGTCTAGACAAAGCATGAGTGCTGATCTGGAAGCACGGCTTGGCCATCACTTCGCCAGACCAGAATTGCTGACGCGTGCGCTGACCCATAGCACCGATGCGGAAAGCCGCGGTGAGGGTTTACTTTCCAATGAGCGCCTGGAATTTGTCGGCGACCGCGTGCTGGGGCTTTGCATCGCCGAATGGCTTGCGGAACGTTTCCCGGATGAACGTGAAGGCGATTTGGCGAAGCGGCTTTCCATGCTGGTTTCCGCCGATACGCTTTGCAAGGTGGCGGAAGAATTGGGGCTGGGTGCGGATTTGCGCATGCCCGCGCGGTATCGCGCGACGGGGCTGATGGGGCCGCGCAATCTGCTTTCTGATGCGTTTGAAGCGGTGCTGGGGGCGATTTATCTAGATGGCGGCCTCGCCCCCGCGCGCGCCTTGGTGCGGCGCTGCTTTGCCGCGCTGATCGAAGCGGATGTGCGCCCGCCGACCTCCGCCAAGAACCGGTTGCAGGAATGGACTTTGGGGCGCGGCCTTGGTTTGCCGGTCTATGGTTTGGTGCACTCAAGTGGCCCCGCCCATGCGCCGCGTTTTGTCATCAGCGTGCTGGCGGCAGGGCGGGAAGCAGCGGGTGAGGGTGACAGCAAACGCGCCGCCGAACAGGCAGCGGCGGAAGCCTGGTTGAAGGGTTTGGGAACATGACAACGCGTTGCGGGTTGATTGCCATTCTGGGCGCGCCCAATGCCGGCAAATCCACGCTGGTGAATAGGCTTGCCGGCAGCAAGGTGACGATTGTCTCACCCAAGCCGCAAACAACGCGCTTCAGGGTGCGCGCGGTGGTGATGCGCGGTGAAAGCCAATTGGTGCTGGTGGATACACCCGGCATTTTCACGCCGCGCCGGCGGTTGGATCGCGCCATGGTCGCCGCTGCCTGGGGTGGCGCGCAGGATGCTGATATCTCGCTGCTGATGGTGGATGCACGCGCTGGGCTGACTGAGCCATTGCGTGGCATTATCGAAAAACTCGGCAAGACGCGCCGGCCCATTTGGCTGGTGCTGAACAAGACCGATCTGATCCCGCGCGAGCAATTGCTGCCGCTGACGGCGGAATTGCACAAGCTGCTGCCTTTCGCTGAGACCTTCATGATCTCTGCCGAAAAGGGCGAAGGGCTGGATCGGCTGCTGGATCACCTGGCGGAGGCTGTGCCGCCTGGGCCGTATCTTTTCCCGGAAGATGATCTGACCGATTTGCCGAACCGCATGCTGGCGGCTGAGATTGTGCGCGAACAGATCCTGCGCCAGACGCATCAGGAAGTGCCGCATCATGCCTCGGTTGAAACCGAAGCCTGGACGGAAAAGCCCGATGGTTCGGTGCGGATTGATTGCACCATCTATATCGCCCGCGCCTCACAAAAGGCGATCCTGATTGGCGACAAAGGAAGCCGCATTCGCGAGATTGGGCGGCTGGCGCGGCTGGAATTGACGAAATTGCTGGAGCGCCCGGTGCATCTTTTCCTGAATGTGAAGGAAAAGCCCGACTGGGATGAAACCGCCGCGCGCATCCGCGCCATTGGGCTTGAGGATGCCGGCTGAAAGCAACGACCCATGAGCGTTGAATGGCAGGCGCCGGCGGTGGTGCTTGATCTCCGCCCGCATGGCGAAGGCGGCGCGGTCGTGACAGTGCTGACCGAAGCCCATGGCCGGCATGCGGGCTTGGTGAAGGGTGGCGGTTCGCGTGCCCAGGCGGGGCTATGGCTGCCGGGCAATCTTATCGAAGCACGCTGGGTCGCCAGGCTTTCTGATCAATTGGGCAGCCTGAGTGGCGAATTGGTCCATCCGGCGGCAGCACTTGCCATGGATGAACCCCTCGCCTTGGCGCTTTTGTCTTCTGCCTGCGCCATCGCCGCCGATGCCCTGCCGGAACGCGAAGCCCATCCGCGCGCCTTTGCCGGGCTGGTTTCGCTGATTGGCCATTTGGCCGGCGGCGCTGAGGGCGTGGTCGCGGATTATGTGCGCTTTGAAGCGCTGATCCTGGCCGAGCTTGGCTATGGGCTTGACCTAACCGCCTGCGCCGTGACCGGGGTGCATGAGGGGCTGACGCATGTCTCGCCGCGCTCGGGCCGCGCGGTCAGTGCCGGGGCGGCGGCGCCTTATCTGGATAAGCTGCTGCCCCTGCCCGCCTTTCTGCGTGATGCGGAAAGCCTGGGGGAGGCGGCATCCTGGGTGGCAGGGCTGAAGCTCACCGGGCATTTCCTGGAACGCGATGCCTTTGGCGCGCGTCACCGCCCTTTGCCCGAAGCGCGCTTCAGATTGGTGGAGCGAATAGCGGGGCTGATCGCCGATTGACGCAGTAATGCATCACGCCGGTTTGTCCGCACATGGCGGCTTCGCAGATTTCGTGGAACTCCTCCGGCAGGGAATATAGTCTTTCGGGGTTCAGCGGCGCGCCGCCTTGCGTCGCCACGTGGTTCCAGCCGAGGTTGCGGAGCGTCATCGCAGCCCTTTGCGCCGCCGCCTCTGCGCCGCGGGCCAGGGTAAAGACCAGAAAGCAGCGGAACTCCCCCCGCGGGGCGATTGTGGCGGGACCGGCAATGCCCTCAGCCCAGGTAACCCAGACGGCGGGCATGGGTTCGGGCACGTAATCCTGCCGTAGGGGGGCGAGGGCCAAATCCATCATGAGTGAGAGAATAGGCCAAGAATGCTTACCGAAGTCTTGAAGCCTTTGCAGCGCGCATGGCGCAGGGTTAGACGGGTGCCTGAATA
>JADCFR010000117.1 GCA_020249415.1 Roseomonas sp.
CAGTGGCCTTAGGCCGAGCGGTGGCGGCGGGGCGCGGCACCACCATGGAAGAAGCCGGCATTGAAAGCGGGCGTGATGGGCATTGCGGCCCGCGCGGCACCGGCACCATCGGCTTCGCGGCTTTGCGCGGCGGGCAGGTGGTTGGTGAGCACACCCTGCTTTTCGCTGCCGCTTCAGAACATATCAGCCTGACGCATAGAAGTTTCGATCGCCGCGTTTATGCCACTGGCGCGGTGCGCGCGGCGCTTTGGGTGCATGGCCGCGCACCGGCGCTTTATGGCATGAAGCATGTGCTCGGGATGTAGTTTGGTTATCTCTGCCAATCAAAAGGCGCCGCGCGCGGCAGGCCGAGGTTTTCCCGGAGCGTCGTGCCGGTGAATTCCTTGCGGAAGACACCGCGGCGCTGCAATTCCGGCACGACCAGGCGCACGAATTCCTCATAGGTGCCGGGCATATGTGTGGCGGCCAGCACAAAGCCATCGCAGGCGCCACCTTCCACCCAGGCCTGCATCTCATCCGCCACGCGTTTCGGCGTGCCACAAAACACCGGGAATTCACGAATGGTACCGCGCCCGGTGATATCAACAAAGTCGCGCAAGGTCGGGTTGCGCTTGCCGCTGGCAGCAACCACGCGATCACGCAGCGCTTGCAGCCCCTTGATGCCGGCCAATTCATCATCGGTGAAGACATCATCCAAGGCTTTTGAGGCGAAATCATAATTCAGCGCCTCAGACAGCAGCGAAAGCCCATCAACCGGCTTGGCGAGGCCATCAATCAAGGCGCGCTTTTCCTGCGCTGCCGCTTCGGTTTCACCAACAATGCAATAAACCGCGGGGCAGATGCGCACCGTGGCGGGGTCTCGGCCGGATGCCGCGACCTGTTCCTTGAAACCGCTATAGCCACGCTTGGCGACTTCCATATTCGGATAAATCACGAAAACCAAATCGCCCCAACGCGCTGCGAAATTCTTGCCACGACCGCTTTGGCCGGCCTGGATCAGAACGGGCCGCCCCTGCGGCGTGCGTGGTACGGTGAAGGGGCCGCGGCTTTTGAACCATTTGCCCTTGTGATCAAGGCGGCGCACCTTGGCGGCATCAGCGAAAAGACCGCTCTCACGGTCCTGGATGATGGCGTCATCGCCCCAGGAATCCCAATGCGACAGCACGATTTCCATGAACTCATCGGCGCGGTCATAGCGCAGATCATGTTCCAGATGATCATCCGCGCCCATATTATGCGCTTCACTGTCATTCAGTGACGTCACCACATTCCAGGCGGCGCGCCCGCCCAGCATGTGATCAAGCGTCGCGAATACGCGCGCCACATGGAAGGGTTCGTAATAGGTGGTGGAATAGGTGCCGCCGAGCCCAAGCTTGGAGGTGGCGAGCCCCATCGCTGTCAGGATCGAGATCAGATCAAGTTTCACCACGCGAATGCCATTCTGCACCGCTTCCGCATGGTCATGGCCAAGGATATCGGGCATCGCAAGCCGGTCATCAAAAAACGCCATATGAAAGCAGCCGGCTTCCAGTGTGCGGGCGATACGCTGGTAATACTCAGGCCGCAGGTAATCCTGCATGGTCGCCGGATGCCGCCAGGACCCCACATAGTTTGAGCAATTCTGCGCCTGCAGAAAGGCCACCAGCGTCATTTGCTTCATCGGCGTATTCCTTTTCCCGTGCTGCAGCATCGCGCGCCGGGGCGGGTGCGGCAAGCCATTCAAGCCGGGCTGATCGGCAGGCGCGCCAGGTGGCTTTCCATCAGTGCACGCGCCGAAAGGCCGAACAAGCGAATGCGGCGCGTTTCAGACATCACCAGCAAACCAACCGCAAGCGCGAAGGCTTCCGTTGCCGCTTCCTGTCCGCCGAGCGCGCGCAGGGGCGCCAATGCCGCGAGCAGCGCGGCATTCAAACCGGGATCAAGCCCCTGCCCCAGCCCGCGCGGTGCCAAGCCCCCGCCGCCCAGATAAAATCCCAGCGCCAATTCCTGCGGATGCGCGGCATAGAAATCAAACAAGGCGAGTGCCGCGCCGCGAAACCCAGCCCGCGCCGCGCCAGCCGCCACCGCTGCCTTCAGCCGCACAAGGCTATCGCGCAGCACTTCGGCATAAATCGCCTCACGCGAAGGGAAATGGAAATAAAGCGCGGCGGGCGTATAGCCGGCGCGCGCCGCGATGGCGCGCAGGCTCGCCCCCTCAAGCCCCGCTTCGGCGAAAAGCGCCTTGGCAGCGGCAAGGATATGGTCGCGCTTGGCGGCGTTTTTGTCCGGACGGGTCATTGACGGCGTGATTCTAACAGTGTTAGAATTTACTCGTCAACTGAGTTTGGGAAGTCCTGCCATGCTGATGACTGCCGCTGATTATCGGGAATCGCTCCGGGCGCTGAAGCCGCGCGTTTTCGTCAATGGCCGCCAGGTGGCGAGTGTGGCGGATGAGCCCCTGCTCGCGCCCGGCATCAATGCCATTGGCGTGACCTATGATTTCGCGCACCGATCAGAATACGCCGGGCTGATGACGGCGACGCAGGAAGGCAGCGGGCGGCTTGCCAATCGCATGCTGCATGTGAATGGCAGCCGGGATGATCTGCTGGCCAAGCTGGAAGCGGTGCGCCTGGTCTGCCGTGAATCCGGCTGCGCGCAACGCTATCTGGCGCATGATGCGCTTAATGCGCTTCACCAAGGCACCAGACTTGCCGACGCTGTGCATGGCGGCGAGAGGCATCAGCGCTTCCTCGCCTATTTGGATGATGTGCAGGCGCGTGACCTGACGCTTGGCATCGCGATGACGGATGCCAAGGGTGATCGTTCCGCACGCCCCGGCCAGCAGGCCAATCGCGATGTGCATGTGCATATCAAGGAACGCCGCGCGGATGGCATCATCATTCGCGGCACCAAGGCGATTGTGACCGGCGCGCCTTATGTTCATGAATTCCTGGTCATGGCCTGCCGCACCATGACCGCCGAAGACGCCGATTTCGCCCTGCATTGCGCCGTGCCAGCCGATGCGCCCGGCGTGATGATTGTGGCGCGCCCCGCCGGGCGCCCTGGCGAAGCAGCCGCCAAATTCAGCGCCAAATACGGCCAAGCCACCGGCGTTGTGGTGTTTGATGATGTCTTCGTGCCCTGGGACCGCGTGTTTATGGCGGGCGAGCATGTCGAAGCCGGCTACACCACCACCAGCTATGCCACGCATCATCGCCATTCCTGCATCGCCGCACGCGCGGGTTTTGGTGATCTGCTGATTGGCGCCGGCGCGCTGATGATTGAAGCGAATGGCCTGGATACGGATCGCCATGGCCATATCCGCGATGCCATGGTGGATCTGATCAAGATCGTGGAAGGCTTTTTCGCCTGCGGTGTGGCTGCCAGTGTCTATGGCACGCGCGCCGAATCAGGCGCCATGATGCCCGACGCGGTCTTCAGCAATATCGGCAAATTGCTGCTGGCCACGCAGATTTATGACATGCATCGCCTCGCGCATTATGTCTCGGGCGGGTTGATCGTGGCACTCCCTGGCCCGGATGAGGATCACAATCCGGAAACCGCCGCATCCCTTGCCGCCGTGCTGGCGGGGCGCGCGGATGTACCGGCTGAAAAGCGCCTGGAAGTGGCGCGCTTCATGGAAGATTTGACGGCATCCAATCAGGGCGGCTGGTATTCGGTGATATCGCTCCATGGTGGCGGCAGCCCTGAGGCGATGAAGCGCGAGATCTGGCGCAACTACCCGGTCGAAGAACGCTCGGCGCTTGTGGAACGCCTGCTCGATCGTGGCATTCTGGATGAGGGCAAGCGCGTCTCAAAACAGCCCGGCCGTTGCTGCGATACGGGGTGCGAGGCGCCGCGCGCGCCAGCACTGCCCGAAGGCAGCTTCATTGGCCGCGCGGCGGAATAACGCAGGCCCTGCGCTTGACGCTTGCACGCCCGCGGCATCACATCTGCCGGTATATCGAGGAAAACGCCCAATGCCTGAAGCCGCGCCAGAACCCCGTATATTGCCGTTGGAAGGGGTCCGCGTTATTGACGTTTCCACCTTCATTTCCGGCCCTTTCGCCACCACGCAACTTGCGGAATTCGGCGCTGAGGTAATCAAGCTGGAATTGCCCGTGGTGGGTGATCCGTTGCGCAAATTCGGCACTGTCACACCGAATGGCGATACGCTGCCCTGGCTTTCGGAATGCCGGAACAAGAAATCCGCAACGCTTGATTTGCGCAAACCGGAAGGCGCGGAATTGCTGAAGCGCATGTGTGCTGAAGCCGATATCCTGGTGGAGAATTTCCAGCCCGGCACCATGGAAAAATGGGGCATTGGCTGGGATGTGCTGCATGCGGTGAACCCGCGGCTGATCATGGTGCGCATTTCTGGTTATGGGCAGACCGGTCCTTATAGTGGTCGTCCTGGCTTTGGGCGCATTGGCAATGCCTTTGGTGGGCTTTCCTATCTGGCGGGTTATCCGGATCGGCCGCCGGTCACGCCGGGTTCAGCCACTATTCCGGATTATCTCTCCGGCATTTACGGCGCGATGGGCGCGATGCTGGCCATGGAAGCGCGCCGCAAAACGGGGCGTGGTCAGGTGGTGGATATTGGGCTTTATGAACCGGTCTTTCGCATCCTGGATGAATTGGCGCCGGCCTTTCAGCACAAGGGCTATGTGCGTGAACGCATGGGGCCGGGCACGGTCAATGTTGTGCCGCATAGCCATTACCCCACCAAGGATAATCGCTGGATCGCGATTGCCTGCACATCAGACAAGATTTTCGCGCGGCTTGCCGCTGCCATGGGCGCGCCGGAGCTTGGCGATGATGGCAAATGGGGCACCATCCGTCAGCGCGAAGCCGCGCGCGCCGAAGTGGATGCCTATGTCGGCGCCTGGACCAGCCGCTTCACTCGCAATGAACTGCTGCAAGCCTGCGAAGAAGCCCAAGTGCCCTGCGGCCCGGTCTATGCGATTGATGAGATTTTCGAAGACCCACAATACAAGGCGCGCGGCAATATCCTGACCATGCAGGACCCGCGCATCGGTGAATTGGCCATCCCCAACCTGGTGCCGCGGCTATCCGAAACACCTGGTGAGGTGAAATGGCTCGGCCCCGCCATGGGCGAGCATAATGGCGAAATCTACCGTGATTGGCTGAAATTATCGGAAGCGGAAATGGCAGCGCTGGCCGCTGCGCGGGTGATCTGAAACGCAACCCGCGCAGCGTCGCCCAAGCCGATCAGGAAGCGAGATACCCGCCATCCACATGCATTTCCGATCCGGTCATATAGGATGATTCATCCGATGCCAGAAACAGGATGGCGTAGGCGACCTCATCCACCTCACCGGTGCGGCCCATGGGCACATGGCCCAGCATTTTCGCGCGAAACACGGGATCAGCCGTGGCGCCACTGGTGCGCATGGGCGGCATGAGGCCGGGATGCACCGTATTCAGCCGAATGCCGGAGGCGCCTTCCTGCACTGCGACGGATTTCGTCAGCAAACGCACCGCCGCCTTGGAAGCGTTATAGGCGCAATGAATGCGATCCTGCCCAACCACACCCGAGATCGAGGATAGGTTGATGATGGAACCTCCGCCTGATTTCCGCATGGCGGCAACGCCGTGCTTCACACCCAAAAACACACCGCGCGCATTGACCGCCATGATGCGGTCCCACAGTGCGGTATCGTAAAGGTTATTCGTATTGCTGCCGGAAATGCCGGCATTATTCACCAACACATCAAGCCGCCCATGGGCGGCCAGTACGGCGGCAATGGCGGCTTCCCATTGCGCTTCATCCGCCACGTCGAGGTTGATGTAGCTGGCAGAACCGCCGGCCTTGGTGATTTCCGCAACCACGCTGCGGCCTTCGGCTTCCAGCATATCGGCCACCACCACCTTAGCACCTTCACGCGCCATTAATCGCGCGGTGGCAGCTCCCATGCCAGATGCTGCACCCGTGATCAACGCCACCTTGTTTGCAACACGCATGATGTTTCCTCCTGTTCCTTGCAGATCAGGAAGCCTTGCAAGACTATGGCCACTCCGCAAGTCAGCCATATGTCATACTGGTTTCCGCACCACGGCTCATGTCACGTGGGATGGGCTGGCCGGTGAGGGTCAGCGCCAAAGCCTCGGCCACGCGAATACCATCCACGCCGGCGCTCAAGATACCCCCGGCATAGCCAGCGCCCTCCCCCGCCGGGAAAAGCCCTGCCGTATTCACGCTTTGAAAATCAAACCCGCGCGGGAGGCGAATGGGGCTGCTGGTGCGGGTTTCAACGCCGGTCATCACCGCATCAGGCCGCGCAAAGCATGGCAATTGCTGATCAAAAGCGACCAGCGCTTCACGCATCGCCAACACCGCAAAATCCGGCAGGCAAAGCGAGAGATCGGTGGGCGTCACACCTGGCTTATAGCTGGGCAGCACATCACCCAACGTCGTGCTTGGCCGCCCGGCGAGAAAATCACCGACAAGCTGCGCGGGCGCGCGGTAATCGCCACCACCCGCCGCAAACGCCGCGCTTTCCCAATGGCGTTGATAGGCAATGCCGGCAAGCACATCACCCGGATAATCTTCGGGCGAGATGCCCACCACCATGCCGGCATTGGCATTGCGTTCGGCGCGCGAATACTGGCTCATGCCATTGGTCACCACGCGGCCCGCCTCGCTGGTCGCGGCCACTACCGTACCACCGGGGCACATGCAAAAACTATAGACTGTACGGCCATTCTTCGCGTGATGCACCAGCTTGTAATCGGCCGCACCAAGCAAAGGATTACCAGCATTGGGGCCAAAGCGCGCGCGGTCAATCATGCCCTGCGGGTGTTCGATCCTGACACCAATCGAAAAAGGCTTGGCCTGCATGGCGACACCACGCGCCTGCAACATCGCAAAACTGTCCCGTGCGCTATGGCCAAGGGCAAGGATCACATGATCCGCCTCAATCACTTCGCCATCGGCCAGCACCAAACCACGCAGGTGGCGCGTGCCGTCCGCTTCGGTTTCGATAATCAGATCATCCACCCGCGCACCGAAGCGGTATTCACCGCCCAAGGCTTCAATTTCGGCACGGATATGTTCCACCATGGAAACTAGACGGAAGGTCCCGATATGCGGTTTGGAGACATAAAGAATCTCCTCAGGCGCGCCGGCCTTCACGAATTCCGCCAGCACCTTGCGCCCGTAATGGCGCGGGTCGCGGATCTGGCTATAGAGCTTGCCATCGGAAAAAGTCCCCGCCCCGCCTTCGCCGAATTGCACATTGCTTTCAGGGTTCAGCACGCCGCGGCGCCAGAGGCCCCAAGTGTCCTTGGTGCGTTCGCGCACCACCTTGCCGCGTTCCAGAATCAGTGGGCGGAAGCCCATTTGCGCCAACAACAGCGCCGCCATGAAGCCGCAAGGCCCGGTGCCGACCACAACGGGGCGGCGCATGCCTTCCGGCGCGCGGGCGACGAAACGATAGGCGGTATCAGGCGCGCGCGAAATGCGCTGATCGCCCGCATGGCGCGCGAGCACCTCAGCCTCATCAGTAATGTCGCAATCCAACGTATAGACCAGCATGATCGCCTGAGGCTTGCGCGCATCATAGCCGCGGCGAAACACCTGCATCGCGCGCAGCGCCGCATCGGCAATGCCAAGCCGCGCCAGCACGGCGGCGCGCAAGGCGTCTTCCGGGTGGTGCAAAGGCAAGCGCAATTCAGTCAGTCGGATCATCCAGGTTCTATAGTCCGTCTTGCGCGCCGCTTGAAATCCTCCCTTGCATCGGTCAAGCATGGGACATGGCTGATATTCTTTGCCTCGGCGAACCCATGCTGGAATTCAACGCCCAAAAGCCGGGCGCGGATGGCAGGCGCTATTATCTAGAAGGGCATGGCGGAGATACCTCCAACGCCGCCATTGCCGCCGCACGTGCCGGGGCTTCGATTGGGATGCTTACCGCGCTTGGCCAGGATGGGCCGGGCGAAAGTTTTATGCAGCTTTGGGCCAAGGAAGGCGTGGATACCGCGCATGTCATCCGCAACCCTGCCGCGCCCACGGGCATTTACTTCGTGACACATGATGCGCGCGGGCATCATTTCAGTTTTTACCGGAGCGGCAGCGCGGCATCGCTCTACCGCTCAGAAGATGTGCCGGAAGCGGCCATTCGCCAAGCAAGATACCTGCATCTGTCGGGCATCAGCCAGGCGATTTCCACCAGCGCCTGTGATGCCGCCTTCCGCGCCATGGAAATCGCCCGCGCTGCTGGGGTGCGGATTTCCTATGACACCAATCTGCGCCTTAGGCTTTGGCCCGTATCGCGCGCCGCTGCCGTGATCCATGCCGCGATTGCCATGGCCGATATCGCGCTGCCATCGCTTGAAGATGCGCTGGCACTGACGCGGCTGCAAAGCCCCGATGCCATCTGCGATTTCTATCTGCGCCTTGCTCCAATGGTAGTGCTGAAATGCGGCGCGGAAGGTGCGATTCTCACCACGCGCGAAGCCCGCCATCGCCTGCCCGCACACAAGGTGGCGGCGGTGGACGCAACTGGCGCGGGGGATTGCTTTGCCGGCAATTTCCTCGCGCGCTTGCTGGCAGGCGATGCGCCGCTGGATGCCGCGCGCTACGCCAATGCTGCCGCCGCACTTTCCACCACTGGCTATGGTGCGGTGGCCCCCCTGCCCTTGCCGGCTGCGGTGCGCGGCTTGCTCAAAAGCACCTGATCATCCCCAGGCGCGATTATCGCCGGGGCGCAAGCGCAGCCCTGGGCGCAGATTGGTGAAGGGCAATATCGCCGGGTCCGCCACCACCGGGCCGGGCGCGGTGACCACAATCACCTCAGACGCCATCGGCTGGAAATGCGCGCGGAAATGCACGCTGGATTTCACTGCGACAATCGCCTGTTCCGCCGGTTCCACGCCCACTTGCCGGAACAATTCCTGATCATGGCCCTGCATCTTGCGGCTTACCACCACCACACGCACGCCAGGCGCGACACGGATCAGCGCGGAAGGCCCAAGATCGGCGGGATTGCCCTTACCCATCGGCCCGCTGAGTGTGAAGCGGCCGTCGGAGAGTTTTTCAACCACCGCCTCCACCCGCAACGGCACGCCATCGCTTTTGCCACCGAGATCGAGCGTGAGCTGCGCCCCTTCCCCCGCCGCATGGCAAGCCGCTGCGGCTTCGGCGTCATTCATCGGCGCCAGCACGGCACCTTGCGCATTTTGCCGGATCAATTCCGCGAGCAAACCGGTCGTATCGCCATGGCCGCCACCGCCGGGATTGTCTTGTGTGTCGGCCAGCACCACCGGTCCCTTGCCGCCACCGGCCATGGCACGCGCCACACCCTCAGCCGCGGTTGCGACACCCAGCGCGAATTCGGGTTCCTTGCTGGCGATGAAAGCGGCGAGTGCTTCCGCCGCCGCGCCGGCTTGATCGAGTGTGTCGGCATAGGCCGCAATGGCCATGCCGCAACCGGGGAAATCCGCATAGGGAAAGCCGAAGCAAAAGCCCAATTCCCAAACGCCGGATGCGTCGCCCAGACGCGCACGTTCTGCCATCACATCGACCATGGGCGCCACCATGGTGCATTGACCGGGCAAGGGTGTCCAGAAATCCAAATCGCGAAACAGCTTGGCTGGTTTGCGGGTTTCCTTGATCATGCGCAGCAATAGCCGCGTTGCCTGTGCGCCGGCCGGCTTCATATCCACATGCGGATAGGTGCGAAACGGCACCAGCACATCGGAAAGGGCGACCATCTCTGCGGTTTTATTCGCATGCGGATCAAGGCTGACGGCGATGGGCAGATCGGGCCCCACCACGGCGCGCACGCGGCGCAGCACTTCGGCTTCCGCATCATCGAAACCGACCGCCA
>JADCFR010000118.1 GCA_020249415.1 Roseomonas sp.
CGCCGGGCCTGCTGCGCCAGCGGCCGCCAAATCCGCCGCGCGCAGCCCGGCCATGGCCGCGAAGCCCATTTGCACCGGCAGCGCCATGGACCCTTCCGAATGCGCCTGCATGGTGCCCGGTAGCTGCCCGAGCAAAAGCCCCGCACCGGCCGAGGCGGTGGCCAGATCAAACCCGCGCAACCGCGCCACCGCACCATAGGCGCCGAACATCCCCGCCGTTGCGGGCCGAAAGAACCGCATTGGGCCTCGCGCTGCCGCGCCAATGGTGCAGGCCAGATCGAGCCCCAGGATCACCGCCGCCATGAAGCGCGCACCAGACACGGGGCGGCCCTGGCGGGTTTGCCGTTCCGCCTCGGCCAAAGCGGCAGATACTGTCGGCGTCATGGCATGCACCACGGCGGCTTCATGGATGGCATCAAATTCCAGCGCATGGGCCTGAAACGCATTCAAGAAAGCCGCCTGAGACGCCGGCAGCAGCGCGCCATCACCCCAGAGGCGCGCTTCCTCCCCCGCGCCCCAACCGCGTGCTGCCGCCAGCAAGCCAGGCCGCGCCGCATGCGCCATGCCCGCGACCCCGACCGCCAGGCCATCCAGCAGAAAGATGCGCGCAGCCTCCCGCGCGGCTGCGGGAATGGCGGCCTCCGGCGTTTGCAAAACATGGCGGAGCAGGATGGTTTCAGCGCTTTCTGTCATGCCGCCCATGCTGCCTGTGCGCCGCGTTCCGTCAAGCACCATGGCGCGCGCCGCTGCTTCGTGCTGCGATGATGGAGCATTTTCAAGCCAAGTGGCTTCCCTTGGCGACTCGGAAAATGCGACCAAACATAGTTTGAGTGCGCGTCCAGTGAACGAATGTGAACAGGACGCGCACTCAATCGAAGGAACCCACATGGCCAAGATCAAAGGCATCGTCGTTTGCCCACAACCCCGCGCTGCGGATGTCGGGGCGGAAATCCTGCGCCGTGGCGGCAATGCCTTTGACGCGGCAGTCGCCACCGCCTTTTGCCAAATGGTGCAAGACCCCTTCATGTGCGGCATTGGCGGCATGGGCACTTTGCAATTCCGCGATGCCAAAACCGGCCACCAGGGCATGATTGATTTCCACGCCCGCGCTGGCGCCAAGGTGCGGCCCGATATGTGGGCCGCCGATAGCAAGGGCAAATCCGAAATCTCCGGCTATGCGCTGTTTGAGGATCACCGGGCAGAGCTTGGCTATAGCGCCATCATGACCCCCGGCACGGTCGCGGGATTCGCGCATTTCCACGCGCGGTTTTGCACCATGGATTGGGCCGATCTGCTGGCGCCGGCCATCGCCATGGCGCGGGATGGCGTGCTGGTGACGCCCTTCTTTCGCGATTTTCTGGAACGCAAACCTCAGCCCGGCCTGCCGAGCGGCATGCAGCGCGTGACGAAAACCAAAGCCTGCGCCGCGCTTTATCTGAACCAGGCCGGGCAATTGCATGAGGTTGGCGACAAGCTGATGCATGCCGAGATGGCACGCACGCTGGAACGCATCGCCGCCAAGGGCGCGTCGGATTTTTATACGGGCGAAATCGCCGGGCAGATCATCAGCGATTTCGCCCAAAACGGCGCCTTCATCACCGCCGATGATTTGCGCGATTATCGCGTGCGCGAAAGCGCGCCCGTGATCGGGACCTATCGCGGCTACAAGATATCCTCCAACCCACCGCCAGGATCGGGCGCGGTGCTGATCGCCATGCTGAATATCCTGGAACAATTCGATCTTGGCGCAGAGCCCGCCGGCAGTGCCGGGCATTATGATCTGGTGGCCCGCGCCATGGCGGCTGCGCATCACGACCGGGATGAGGCTTTGGGCGATCCGGATTTTGTCTCCGTGCCAACCGAATCACTCATCTCCAAGGAACGCGCCGCCACCTGGGCCAAGCGGATCCGGGATGGCTGGCTGCCCGGTGGGCGGATTGGGGAACCGCCTTCCTGCACCACGCATCTTTCCGTCTGGGATGCGGCAGGCAATTGCGTTTCAGTCACGCATACGCTTGGCACCGGTGCGGGTGTCGTGACACCTGGCCTTGGCTTCAACTGGAACAATGCCATGAAGCTGTTTGATATGCGCCCGGGCCGCGCCAATAGCATCGCGCCCGGCAAGGCGCGCACCACCGGCATGGTGCCAACTATCGTCTACAAGGATAATGAGCCTTGGATGATTGTTGGCGCGCCTGGGGGCAGCGTGATCATTTCCGCCGTGCTCACCACCATCATCAATGCGATTGATTTCGGCATGTCCGCGGTGGAGGCAGTTTCCTTCCCGCGCATTCATTGCGAAGGCGGGCCGGTTTTCTGCGAAGCGCGCGTGCAGGGCGATGTGGTGGAAGCGCTGCGCCGCCTGGGGCATGAGGTGCGCCATTCCCCGATTTCCTATGACCCGACCATGAGCCGCGCTCACGCCATCCTGCTGCGTGATGGCAAGCCCGCCGGTGGTGCCGATCCGCGCGGTGGTGGCGGTGTGGCGGTGGCCTGGTAGGCGCTATTCCGGCGCCATCGCCGCTTGTGTAAAACCCAGCAACATCATCTTCTGAAAGACCCGAATATGACCACGCAACGCAAAACCGCTTTGATCACCGGCGCGGGCCGCAATATTGGCCGCGCCATAGCGCTTGATCTGGCGCGCATGGGGTTCAATGTCGTCATCAACGGCTCACGCCATCGCGATGCCTGCGAAAAGGTCGCTGCCGAAGCGCGCGCCTTGGGTGTGGAGGCTTTGGTGGCCATGGCCGATATTGGCGTGGCCGAAGACTGCGCGCGCATTGCACGCGACGCCATTGCAAGCTTTGGCGCGGTGGATGTGCTGGTGAATAACGCTGCCCTTCGCCCCGATGGGCGCTTCCTGGAAATGAGTGATGCGGAGTGGCGCCGCGTGATTTCGGTTGATCTTGATTCCTCAGTTTGGTTAGCCCGCGCCTGCCTACCCGGCATGCTCGATCGCGGCTGGGGGCGGATTGTCAACCTGCTCGGCATGAATGCCATCCATGGCTATAATGGTCGCGCGGCGGTTTCGGTCTCGAAGCACGGGCTTTGGGGCCTGACCAAGGCGCTGGCAAAGGAATTCGGCGCCAAGGGCATCACCACCAATGCGGTCTCACCTGGCCCCATCGCGGGGGAACGAGATGACGAAGCCGCACACCACCACATTGCCAGCATGGTATCGCGCGTGCCGGTGGGCAGGCTTGGGCAGCCGCATGAAGTGGCCGCCGTGGTTTCCATGCTGGTTTCCGAAGGTGGGGCCTTCGTCAATGGTCAGATGATCCAGGTGAATGGTGGCGCGGAGACGTGATGGGATAGGAATTAGCGCAATGCTGCTGAGGGTCTCAGCAGCATTCGAAATTTACGGGCTAACCGTATCTTCCGGCGGTTCAGGGTTCACCACCGCGGTGAGTAGCGCATCCTCGATAACCCTTTGAGGACCGAAAAAATTGAGACGAGCAGCTATGTATTCCCCACACGCTTTCGGATCGGCGAGAGAAGGCTGAGGCTTGTCGAACTGTAGTTTAAGAGTTTTTGCAAGCGCGATACGGTATAGCGGTGCTGCGTATTCGAAAATGGATCGATTTGTGCGCGGTAGCATGATACTATTTCGGTCCACAGGATTGCCATGAAGGAAGTCGTTACGACATTTGTACATCTTATCGCACAGCCAAGCCGCCAAGGTACGCTTAGCGACACTCTCTCCTCTAACGGTGTACCTTCTTTCGTTCAGGACGCTTCGTTCCCAATGCGCCTGATCGATGTGATTGATTACGTCTTTTTGTTTGACTTCCTTCGTGCCTCCTGGGTGAACAAGAATCTCAAGAGCGCTCACCCAGAGGCAGATTAATCGACCAACGTCCAGGAA
>JADCFR010000119.1 GCA_020249415.1 Roseomonas sp.
CGGAAGATCGCGGTATGCGCGTCTGGCGTGTCCACCGCATCCAGGAACAATTGCAGTGTTGTTCCGTAATTCAGGATCTTCTTCCACATCTCCATGGCGGTGAATTGCACATCCGCTGAGGTGAAGGGCCGCCCATCATGCCAGGTGACGCCCTGGCGGAGCTTGAAGGTGATGGTCTTGCCATCCGGCGTCGCTTCCCATGATTCCGCAAGGCAAGGTGCCGGATTGCCGGCAGCATCCAAATCCACCAGCGGTTCCTGGATTTTGCCACCGACAATATAGACCCCGGTGGAAGCCTGTAGGCTTGGGTTCAGGATGCGCTGTTCGGTCGGGAAATGCACCGTCATGATGCCGCCCCGGCGCGGTTGTTCCTGCGCGAAGGCGGCTTCAGGTGCCACGACATTGGCGGCCAAGGCGGCGGAGGTCAGCAGCAAGGCCCGGCGGTTCATGTCCATCGAAATCACCCTTTCTTACATCGAAGGGGAACAGGATTGCGGGTTGCGGGCGGGCGCGTCAATCGCTGGTGGAATGCTGCGGCTTTCATCTCCCGATCCAGGCGTTTGGAGAAGGGGCCGATAGGCTCGGCCGCGGTTTCGGAAAGAATCATTTGGGGGCCTGGGCGAGCTTGCAATTTGATAGCAAAATAAGCATAGTGATAGCATCGCAATCAAGGCTTCAGGATTGCCATCATGGCCGCCGTTACCATTCGCAACCTGTCCGACGAAACGCATCGCGCGCTGAAGCGCCGCGCCGCGCAGCATAAGCGCAGCACGGAAGCGGAAATGCGCGCCATCCTGGAAGAAGCTGTCCGCCCGCAACGCCGCTTGCATCTTGGCACGGCGCTTTCGGAGATGAGCCGCAAAATCGGCCTGACCAATGCCGATATCGAAGCACTGGAGAAAACCCGCACGACCCGCGCGGCCCAGCCCCTCAGCTTCGAATGATTCTGCTTGATACGAACGTCATTTCTGAAGCGATGAAGCCAGCGCCAGAGCGCGCCGTGCGTGACTGGCTGGATGCGCAAGCTGCCGAGACGCTGTTTCTATCCAGCGTCACCATTGCCGAGCTTTCCTTTGGTATTGCCGCGCTGCCCAAGGGGCGGCGGAAGGATAACCTCACTGCAGCGCTGGATGGGGTGGTTCAGCTTTTCGCTGAGCGCATGCTGGCTTTTGATACCGCTGCGGCCCGCCATTACGGCGTGCTGGCGGCAAAAGCACGCGCGGCGGGGAAGGGTTTCCCGACGCCCGATGGCTATATCGCCGCCATGGCAGCCGCGCAGGGATTTGTGGTCGCAACGCGCGACGTAAGCGCCTTTGCCGCCGCTGGGCTCAAGGTCATCAATCCCTGGAATGCGCAGCGCTAAAGCGCCGGGCGCGCCATTACCGCCCCAGCAAGGCCCCCGCCGATGAATTCATCCCCATCGCTTGCCGCGCGAAGAAATTCTTGAGCCGCGGCATGCGGTCCACCGCGGCAATGCCAAGCCGGCGCGCGATGCGAATGGGGGCGATGTCATTGGCGAAGAGCCGTTCCAGCACATGGGTCGCCCCCAGCATCAGCAGGCTATCGGGCCGGCGCTTCGCCTGATAGCGCGCGAGCAAGGCACCATCGCCGGGGTCATCTCCACGCGCCACGGCCTCAATCACCAGCGATGCCAGCGCATCAACATCACGAAAGCCAAGATTGAGCCCCTGGCCGGCAATCGGGTGGATGCCATGCGCCGCATCGCCCACCAGCGCGAGCCGTGTATCCACATAGCGCGCGGCATGCATGGCCGAAAGCGGATAGGACCAGCGCCGGCCAATCGGCGTCACGGCGCCCAAATGCCCGCCAAGGCGCCGCGCAATCTCCCGCCCATAGGCGGCATCATCCATGGCAAGGCAGCGTTCCGCAATCGCGGTCTTGTCGGTCCAGACAATGGCGCTGACATGGGGGTGGTCTGGCAGCGGCGGCATGGGCAATTGCGCGAAGGGGCCATGCGGCAGGAATTGCTCCAAAGCCATGTTGCGGTGCGGTTTTTCATGCGCGATGGACCCGACAATGCCCATGCAATGGTAATCGAGCCGAGATACCCGAATGCCGGCGGAAGCCCGCAGCGGGCTATTGCGCCCCTCAGCGCCGACCACCAGCCGGGCGCGGAAGTTGGCGCCCGTTGAAAGCGTGATGGTCGCACCATCCTGATCCCGCGTAACCTCGGCCCTTGCAGGCGCATGGACCGTCAGATTGGCCAATTGCGGCAAATGGGCATTGAGCGCGATGCGAAGGGACCGAGCCTCCACCATCCAGCCAAAGGGATCATCGCCCAGCGCCGCATGATCGAAATGGAGCGAGAGCGGGGAGGGGGCCTCGCCCGGCCTGCCATCAGCCACGCGAATGCCAAGGATGGGGCAAGGTTCCACGGGCAGCCTTGCCCAAACGCCGGCCGCTTCCAGCAGGCGCTTGGAGGTCAGCGCAATGGCATAGGCGCGGCCATCAAAGGCCGGCATTTCCATGGGTGGCAGGGGGGCGGCGTCAACCACCGCGGTTCTGACCCCCGCGCCGGCAAGCCTGGCGGCAAGCGTGGCGCCAACGGGACCGGCGCCGACCACACAAACATCAACATCCTGGGAAGCATTCATGAGCGCAGTCTACCGGGGCTGGCGGGGGGCACCAAGTGCTAAAACGCGCACCCAGGACATGATTAGAAATTAGGCAATTGACTTCATTGGCGGCGAAAACCCGCTTCCTATCGCTCAAATCCAGCGCATTACCGCCCCCTCAGACTGGCACGGGATTTGGAAACCCTTCCCCTATGCGGGGGTCGGTTCCCGCCCAGAGAGAGGAACGGAAAGCGCGATGAAACTCGTGATGGCTGTCATCAAGCCCTTCAAGCTCGATGAAGTGCGCGAAGCACTGACCCCGCTTGGCGTGCAGGGGCTGACGGTGACGGAAGTAAAAGGCTTTGGCCGGCAAAAAGGCCAGACCGAAATCTACCGCGGCGCGGAATACCATGTGAGCTTCCTGCCCAAGGTGAAAATCGAAGTGGCCGTGCCGGCGGAGATGGTGGATGCGGTGGTGGAAGCCATTGCGACCACGGCGCGCACCGGCAAGATCGGCGATGGCAAGATCTTCGTCATGGATGTGGAACGCGCTTTGCGCATCCGCACCGGTGAGACGGATGAATCCGCCCTGTGAGCCCGAATTTCGCAACATTTGACAAGAAGGGAAAACCCATGAGGTTCCTTGCTCGCTGCGGGATGGCCGCGGCTTTTCTCGGCTTGGCCGCCGCCCCTGCCTTTGCCGGTGACGAGGCAAAGGTTGATACCGGCGATGCCGCCTGGATGCTGATCAGCACCGCGATCGTGCTGATGATGACAGTGCCTGGTGTGGCGCTGTTCTATGCCGGCATGGTGCGCAAGAAGAATGTGCTGGCCACCATGATGCAGTCCTTTTCCATCTGCGCGCTGGTGTCTGTGCTGTGGATGGTGGCGGGCTATAGCCTTGCCTTTGGTGAGGGCAATGCCTGGATCGGCGATTTCTCCCGCTTCTTCCTGGGCGGCCTGGCTGAGAATTGGGACAAGCCCTTTACGCTGGGCTCTGGCGATGCGGCGGTGGCGACCACCATTCCGGAATCGATCTTCCTGACCTTCCAGATGACCTTCGCGGTGATCACCGCAGCGCTGATCACCGGCGCGGTTGCGGATCGCATGAAGTTTTCCGCGCTGCTGGTGTTTATCGGCCTTTGGACGCTGCTGGTCTATGCGCCGGTTGCGCATTGGGTCTGGCATCCAAATGGCTGGATTTTCTCGCTTGGTGCCTTGGATTTCGCGGGCGGTACGGTGGTGCATATCAATGCTGGCGTGGCCGGGCTAGTGGCGGCCATCGTGCTCGGCAAGCGGGTTGGTTATGGTTCGGACAATCTCTCTCCCTATAACCTCGGCTTTGCGGTGATTGGTGCCGCGCTGCTCTGGGTGGGTTGGTTCGGCTTCAATGCGGGTTCTGCGCTTGGGTCCTCCGGCGGTCGTGCGGGCATGGCCATGCTGGTGACGCAAATTGCGGCGGCGGCAGCGGTGCTGTCCTGGTTGGCGGCGGAATGGATCGGCAAGGGCAAGCCTTCCGTCCTCGGCGCGATTTCCGGCGCGGTATCGGGCCTGGTGGCCATCACGCCGGCGGCGGGCTTCGTGCTGCCGGGCAGTGCGCTGATCATCGGCTTGGTCGCGGGCGTCGCCGGTTATTGGGGTGCGACCGCGCTGAAGCGCGCGCTGAAATATGATGACAGCCTGGATGCCTTTGGTGTGCATGGCGTTTGCGGCATTGTTGGCGCCCTGATGGTGGGCTTCCTGGCCTATGGCCCGCTTTCCGCCACCACGGCGCTGCCGGAAGGCTCCTCAGGTGGGATGGATCAATTCATCAAGCAGGTGATCGCCGTTGCCGCCACCATGGTCTTCACCGCCATTGCCACCTGGATCCTGCTGAAGATCACCGATGTCATCGTGGGTCTGCGCGTGAGCGAGGAAGAAGAGCGTGAGGGCCTTGATGTCGCCCTGCATGGTGAGCGGATCAATTAGTCGCTGAGACGCGATACCAAACCGGAAACCGCGCGGGGCGATTCCCGCGCGGTTTTTTGTGTGATCAGGCGCGTTCGATCAACTCAATCTTATAGCCATCCGGGTCTTCGATGAAGGCGATCACGGTGGTGCCGAATTTCACCGGCCCCGGTTCGCGCGTGATCTTTACCCCGGCAGCGCGGAGCGTATCGCAAGTGGCCGTCACATTCGGCACGCCGACGGCAAGATGCCCGAAAGCGGTGCCGAGTTCATATTTCTCAACGCCGTAATTGTAAGTCAGTTCAATCACGCCAGCGCCGGTTTCCTCCCCGGCATAGCCCACAAAAACCAGCGTATATTTGCCATCCGGCACATCACGCCGGCGCAATTCCTTCATGCCGAGAAGGCGGGTGTAGAAATCAACGCTACGCTCCAGATTGCCGACGCGCAGCATGGTATGCAGAAAACGACCTTGGCTCATGCGGAAACTCCTTGGCTGTAATCGGCGGGGTTGAAGGCAAGCAGGAAAATGCCCGCTGCCTCGGCCGCCGCGATGGTGGTGTTGCGGTCCAATAGAATGGTCCCGCCGGCCTGAAAGGCCAAGCCGCGCAGCCCGGCGGCGTGGGCGCTTGCAATGGTTTGCGGGCCGATGGTTGGCAGATCGGCCAGCGTGGATTGCGCGGGCTTGGGCGCCTTTACCAGAATGGGCGCGGGGCCTTCACGCTGCAGCGCACCGGCGCGCAGGATCAGCGCATCCGTGCCTTCAATGGCCTCGACACCCAGCACCAGCCCCTGCTGCACCACCACCGCCTGGCCAACATCCACCGCGCCCAAGGCGTGGCATACCGCAAGACCGCGCGCGATATCGGCGCGCGCCACATCATCCGGCATCGGGCCGGCGAGTAGCGCGGCCTCAGGCAGCAAGCCCGCAAGCAGTGCTTGCGCGCCCACCACTTCAAACCCTTCCTCGCCCAGCACCTTCATCACCGCGCGCAGGATGGAATCATCGCCATTGAAGGCGGCACGCCCAATCCGCCCGAGCAATTTCATCGAAGCCGCATCGGGTCGGAGGGACAGCAGGGATGGCCGCGCCACATTGCCTGCCAGCACCACTTCCCTGACGCCATGCTGCTTCAGCCAGGACAGCATTTGCGCGGCCAGGCCCCAGCGGAGCGTCACATGGGACAGCCCGGCATAAGCCGCCGGATCGCCATGACCTTCCAGCACCACGATATGCACGGGCCGCCCCAGGGCAGACGCCGCCTGCACCACCCGCAGCGGCAGCGCGCCGCCGCCCGCAATCACGCCAAGGGGGGGGGCATAGGCGCTGCCTCAGCGCCGATAGGCGGGAAGGCCGAGATTTTTCATTCTGCCTCATCATCCATATCATCGCCCCCGCGCCCTGCCTTACAAAGGCCCCGGCGCGAGGTATTGCGGATGAAATGCAGCACTTCGCCCACATTCTTGTCATCAGCATAGCGGCGTTCGGCTTCTTCCACCCGGTCATTGAAAACGCCCGGTTCGTGGAAGATCAGCCGGAAGGCGGCGCGCAGCGCATGGATTTCCGGGCGCGAAAAGCCGCGCCGCTTGAGCCCGATAAGGTTCAAGCCAATCAGCCGCGCACGATTGCCCATGGCGGAGCCGTAAGGGATCACATCCGCCTCAATCCCGCTCATGCCGCCAATCACGGCCTGGCGGCCAATGCGCACGAATTGATGAATGGCGGTGCCGCCGCCAACAAACACCGTATCGGCGATTTGCACATGCCCGCCCAGCATGACGTTATTGGCGAGAATGACGCGATCACCCAAATGGCAATCATGCGCCACATGCGCGACCGCCATGATCATGCAATCCGCGCCGACGCGCGTGACGCCATCACCCCCCACACTGCCGCGATGAATGGTGGCGTGTTCGCGGATGAGCGTACGCGCGCCGATGTCGCAGCGTGTGGGTTCGTTCCTGTATTTCAGATCCTGCGGCGCCATGCCGATGGTCGCGAAGGGAAACACCTTCACACCCGCCCCAAGGCGCGTATGACCATCCACCATCACATGCGCGATCAGTTCAACGCCGTCTTCCAACACCACATCCGGGCCGATGACACAGCCCGGACCAATCTTGCAGCCAGGCCCGATCTGCGCGCCGGGCGAAACCGCGGCGGTCGCGTGAATTTCGGTCATGCTCAGCGGTCCAGGATCATCGCGGCATAGGTCGCCTCAGCCACCACCTTGTCATCCACCTTGGCCTCGGCGGAGAATTTCCAGATATTGCCGCGCTGGCGTTCCTTTTTGACATGCACGCGCATCTGAT
Organism: Roseomonas sp.; assembly: GCA_020249415.1. Classification (GTDB taxonomy): domain Bacteria; phylum Pseudomonadota; class Alphaproteobacteria; order Acetobacterales; family Acetobacteraceae; genus Neoroseomonas. Next base: position 6,837 of record JADCFR010000119.1, read on the forward strand.
CGCCCGGCACCACTGGCTTGCGGAATTTCGCGTTATCCACGGTCATGAAATAAACCAACTTGCCAGCCCAGGATGGCCCCAGCGTTTCCACCACCAAAACGGCCGCGGTTTGCGCCATGCATTCAATAATCAGCACACCGGGCATCACCGGCATGGTTGGGAAATGGCCCTGAAAGAAATTCTCGTTGATGGTGACGTTCTTGATGCCGATGCAGCTTTCATTCTTCACCATATCAACCACCCGATCCACCAGCAGGAAGGGGTAGCGATGCGGGATCGCATGCATGATCTTGGCGATGTCAAAAACGCCAATATCGGTGGGGGTGGGGTTATCCTCAGACATGATCGTCACCCTGTCTTTTCATTCGTCTTGCTGGAAGCGAGGCGCCTGAGACGCGCGAAGGCGCGCATGGCTTCCTTGGCGGGCCAGGCCGGGCTGCCCAGAACATCGGTGCCGGCAGGAATATCATTCATGACCCCAGCCTGCGCACCAACACGGGCCTTTGCGCCGATGGTCAAATGCCCGGCGATGCCGGCCTGACCC
>JADCFR010000012.1 GCA_020249415.1 Roseomonas sp.
CGCCCGTAATTGATGCGTGTGGGCCCGATCACGCCAATGGCGCCGACGATCTTTTCCTGGCCATTGCGGAAGGGCGCGACCACCACGGAAAGCCCCGCGCTATCGAAAAGCCCGCTTTCGGCGCCAATGAAAATCTGCACGCCTTCGCCGCGCTGCGCGAGTTCGAGTAGGCGCAACATGGTTTCCTGCGCTTCCAGCCGTTCAAAGAGGCGCTGGATTTCCTGCACCTGCGCCGCCTGATCCAGATTCTGCAATAGCCGCGATTGGCCGCGCAAAATCAGCGATCCGCCACCGCCGCCCGACCAAGTGGCCAGCCCCGCCGAGATCACCTGCTGCGTCAGCGCATCCAAAGCCGTGCGATCAGCGGCGATTTCCTCGGCCACCTTGGTCCGGGCTTCTTCCAAAGTGCGCCCGGCCAGCCGCGCATTCAAATAGTTGGACGCCTGGGTCAGCGCAGAGGGCGGCAGGCCGGCCGGCACTTCAATGACGCGGTTTTCCACCTGGCCACCTTCATGCACCAGCACCACCAGAGCGCGCCCCGGGCCAAGCGCCACAAACTCTATATGGCGCACCGGGTTTTCCGTCTTCGGCGCCACCACCAGCCCCGCCGCGCCAGCCAAGCCTGAGAGCATCAGCCCTGCCTCGGCCAGCGTTTCCTGCAAGGACCGGCCCGATGCCGCGCAGCGCGCCGCAATCGCGTCCCGGTCTTCCTCACCCAGCGCGCCAAATTCCAGCAAGCCATCCACGAAAAGCCTGAGGCCGCGTTCGGTGGGTAACCGCCCGGCCGAGGTATGCGGCGCGTAAAGCAGCCCGGCATCTTCCAGATCCGCCATGGCATTGCGGATGGTGGCCGGGGATAGGCCGAGCGGCAGCCGGCGTGATAGCGTGCGGGACCCCACGGGTTCCCCCGTCGCCACATAGGTTTCCACCAATTCGCGCAGGATCTGCGCCGAACGGCTATCCAAGCCGGCAGCGGCCGGCAGCCCGGGGGTCAGCTTCGCGGGCGTATGGGTCACGGGTTTTGGTCCCGATTTGTCATGGCCCGAGTATGGGGCCTGCACCGGGCGCGTCAACGGGTTAGCGCCGGCCCTTCGCCTGTGCTAACCGCCCGCCCCATGACCAGACCCTCAGGCCGCGCCCCCGGCGCGCTTCGCACCGTTTCCATCCAACCCGGCGTCGCCCGCCATGCGGAAGGTTCCTGCGTGATTCGCATGGGCCTGACCGAGGTGCTGTGCACCGCCAGTGTCGAAGGCAAGGTCCCGCCCTTCCTCCGCGGCCAGGGGCAGGGCTGGGTCACGGCGGAATATGGCATGTTGCCGCGCGCGACGCATACGCGCGGGGACCGTGAAGCGGCACGAGGCAAGCAATCCGGCCGCACGCAGGAAATCCAGCGCCTGATCGGGCGCAGCCTTCGCGCTGTGACGGATCTGAAGGCGATGGGCGAGATGACCATCACGCTCGATTGCGATGTGCTGACCGCCGATGGCGGCACGCGCTGCGCTTCCATCACCGGCGCCTGGGTGGCGTTGCATCTGGCCTTTGAACATTGCAAGCGCATGAACATCATCACGCGCAATCCCTTGAAGGATCAGGTCGCGGCGATTTCCTGCGGCATTTATCAGGGTGTGCCCGTGCTCGACCTTGATTATGATGAGGACAGCAAGGCCGATGCGGATGCGAATTTCGTGCTCACGGCCTCGGGCGGGATTGTGGAAATTCAAGGCACCGCCGAAGGCGCGCCTTTCACTGAGGCTGATTTGCAGGCCCTGATGGGCCATGCACGTGAAGGCACGGCAGCACTTTTCGCCAAACAGCGGCTTGCGGTGGATAAGTGATGGCACATCGGCGCCTCTCACGCGGCGAGAAGATGGTCATTGCCACGCATAATGCCGGGAAGCTCCGTGAAGTGGCGGCCTTGCTTGCGCCGCATGGCATTGAGGTGATCGGCGCCGGTGCGCTTGGCCTGCCGGAGCCTGAGGAGACTGAGACCTGTTTCCTCGGCAATGCGCGCATAAAGGCGCATGCGGCAGCGCGCGCGGCGGGGATGCCGGCACTTTCGGATGATTCAGGGTTTTCGGTGGCGGCCCTGGATGGCGCGCCGGGTGTTTATACCGCCGATTGGGCCATGCGCCCGGAAGGCGGGCGGGATTACGCGCTTGCCATGGGCAAGGTGCATGATCTGGCCAAGAACGCGGCAGATCGCGCCGCCTGGTTCACCTGCGCCTTGGTGCTCGCCTGGCCCGATGGGCATGAGGAAGGCTTTGAGGGCAAGGCGGAGGGCGTTTGGGTCTGGCCGCCACGCGGCGCGCGTGGCTTTGGCTATGACCCGATGTTCGTGCCGCAAGGACGCCTTGAGACCTTCGGCGAAATGGACCCCGCCGAGAAGCACCGCATCAGCCACCGCGCCGCGGCTTTCGCGCTGCTGGCCGCTGCCTGCCTGCCACCGGCGGCAGGCTGAGCTTCATGGGCGGGGCGGCCGCGGGTGAGAGCCCGCGTTGCAATAGGCTCGCCCAGCCTTCTTCCGGGTTGTCCACGATTTCAAAAAGCTTCAGATCAGCCTCACTGATCATGCCTTCATCCAACATGGCGTTGAAATTCACCACCTTGGTCCAGTAATCGCGCCCGAACAGCACAATCGGCACCGGGCGCATCTTTTCCGATTGTGCCAAGGTCAGCACTTCGAACAATTCGTCAAAAGTCCCGAAGCCACCAGGGAAAACCGCAAGCGCATTGGCGCGCATGGCAAGGTGCATCTTGCGCATGGCGAAGTAATGGAAGCGAAAGGTCAGCGCCGGCGTGGACCAGGAATTGGGCGCCTGTTCATGCGGCAGGGTGATGTTGAAGCCAATGGAAGGCGCGCCGCATTCGGATGCGCCACGATTGGCCGCTTCCATGATCCCCGGGCCGCCGCCGGTTGCGATCACATTATCCCGCGCCGCACCGGAAGCGGCCAAGGCACCGCCGCGCAGGGAAACAATGCGGGCGAAGGCGCGCGCATCCTCATAAAAGCGGGACCGATCAAGCGCCTTTTGCGCGGCGCGTTTTTCAGCCGCCCCGCGCGCCTTTTTGGCGAGTACGGCGGCTTCCTCAGCGCTTGGGGTGCGGGCGGAGCCAAACACCACCACCGTGGACCGCACCCCCCAATCACGCAGCGCATATTCGGCCTTGGCGTATTCCATGCCAAAGCGGAACGGGCGCATTTCATCCCGCAGCAGGAATTCCTGATCCTCCACCGCCAGCAAAAAGCTGCGTGAGTGCTTTTGGGCGCCGTTGTCGGGCATTTGACGCTTCTCCCTTCATCCGGCGCCCATCTTGGCATGAAGCGCGTCCGGGCGGCGATGGGGCTTCCGCCCCGGTCCAAAAGCGTGACTCTGCTGCAACGGTGGCGAGTCGCGCTGAATCACCCTGGCGCCCAGATGATAAAAACCCTGGGCAAAGAACGGCTTCCGGCATAGAGTTTCCGCTCACTCTGAAGCGCTGTCTTGATGCCTCGCCTTTTTATCCCGGCCGATTCCAGGCCCTCCGCTGATCCGGGCGCCGTCAGGCGGCGCTTTGCCTCGGCCGATCTGCGTGCGCTGCTCAGCCGGCGCCTGATGGAATTTTGCGGCCTGTTGGCAGCGTTGGTGGCGCTCGGGCTGGCGGCGGCGCTGCTGAGCTACGATCCCGCCGATCCCTCACTGAATACGGCAACCACGCGGGCGGTCAGCAATCTGGCCGGGCCGGCGGGGGCGGTGATCTCGGATATCCTCTTGCAGGGCTTTGGCTATGCGGCGGCGCTGCCGGTGCTGGCGCTGCTCGCCTGGGCCTTTCGGCTGGCAACGCATCGCGGCCTTGGCTTCATTCCCTTCCGGCTTTTCGGCCTCGCGCTTGGGCTGCCGCTTGGCGCTGCAGCGCTGAGCCTTGCC
>JADCFR010000120.1 GCA_020249415.1 Roseomonas sp.
CGGCGATTTTTTCATCCAACCCCGCCGGCAGCGGCAGTTCAGCGCCCGAGGCCGGGTCCCGCAAGGCGATATCCGAAACCAGCGCGGCCGAGGCCACCCCCGTGCCGCTATTCCTGATTTCCACATAGGTGCGCAGCCGATCCCCACGCCTTTCGACAATGCCGCCGAAAATCGTAAACGGCGTCCCCGCCGCCATTTCGCGCAAAAAGCGAATATGCTGATCCACCGGCACAAAAAACCCGCGATCCGGCGTGATGCCAAGCGCCAGCGCCAGCCAGGCCAGCCCATCCCCCGCGCGGGCAATGTAATGGCGCACATTCATATGCCCCATCACATCGCATTCGCCGCTTTGCACGCTGCCCTTGCCGATCACGATCATGGAATCACCCCTGGGAACCGCCCGCAGAACACCCTGCCCCGGCCTTCCGCGCAACCCAAGATTTGGTCGCATTTTCCGAGCCGCCAGGTGAGTCCACCTGGCTTGAAAATGCTCCACCCCTTGAGCCCGCCGAAACTTCGGCGCAGCATACCCGAAAACAAAAGGAAGGAACCGCGCCATGGATGTCGGTATTTTCAACCTCATGGGTTATCGCAATCGCGGCGTGCCCACGGCCGCGATCTATGACCAGACCATCGCCCAGGTGAAGGCCGCGGAAGCCGCCGGCTTCAACATCGCCTGGTTCGCCGAGCATCATTTCTCCAATTACTGCGTCTGCCCATCGCCGCTGATGATGCTGGCGCGGCTGGCGGGCGAGACTTCACGGATCAAGCTCGCTTCCGGCGTGGTGATCGTGCCGCTGTACCACCCTTCCCGCCTGATTGCCGAAATCGGCATGGTGGATTCGCTGACGCATGGGCGCCTGGTTCTTGGCGTTGGGAGCGGGTATCAGCCTTACGAGTTTGAACGCTTCGATGCATCCCTGCAGGAAGCGCCGCACCGCTTGTTGGAAGTGATGGCCATGATGGAAAAGGCCTTTGGCGGCGAGACCTTTTCGCATGAGGGCGAATATTATTCCCTGCCGCAAACCCATATCGCGCCGCGCCCCGCCGGCAAGCTGCCGGAGATTTGGGTGGCCGGCGACAACCCCGATTTGCATCGCTACGCAGCGCAACGTGACTGCGTGGTGATGGTGACACCGCGCCACTTCACCCCTGCCCTTTTGGCCGCCGCGCGCCGGCGCTTTGAAGATATCTGGCGCGCCGCCGGCAAGCCGCCCGAGGCGCTGCGCTTCGGCGCCATGCGCCCCTTCTGCGTGACGGATGACAAGGCCGAAGCCATGGCCTTTTTGGAAAATGCCCGCTGGCAAATCCGCCTGTCACAAAGCCTGCGCCGCAAGGAACAGGAAATGGATGGCGGCTTGCTGGTGGAAAAAACCTGGGAAGGCGAACCAAGCCTGGAAGAAATGGGGTCCTTCATGCTGGTGGGCGATGCCGATACGGTGGCCGCCCGCATGGCCGCCGAAATCCGCGCCGCCAGCCCCTGCCACTATCTGCTGCAAATGCAAATCGGCGACCTGCCGCCCGCCATCGCCATGAACACCATCAAGGCGTGGGAGGGTGCCATCCGCCCCCGCCTGGAACGCGAATTCGGCCCGCTGGACCGGATTGGGGTGCCGGTGCCGGCCGCCGCCTGAACTATCTGCTTGACCCCCGGCCCCGCGATTTGGCACTGATTCGGGCGTGGTGACGCTTGTTCCAGTCAGTCGCGGGGATGAGGATACGCTCTGGGCCGTTGTGGCAACCGTGGGGCGCAAAAGCCGCGTGGCCGAGGTTTTCCGTTCCCGCTCCGCCGCCCTTAATGACCGCGACTGGCGCGACCAACAAGTGCGCGCCTATACCGATTGGCTGATCCGCGCCAAACAACCCGTGCCACATTATTCGGTGACACCGATCAAACGAAGCGACCTGCCGCGGAAATGGACGCCATTGCCGGCGCTTGGGTTTTTGCGGGGGCAGATGGTGTGATTGGGTGGTGGGGGCTGGTTCATGGAGGGGCGCTGCCCCTCCAAACCACCCCGCCAAAGGCCGGGGGGCCTTTGGAAACCGGGGTTTTTGGTAGCGTTGGCGGAATTGGCGGACGTTAGCGAGCGTTAGGCACCGAGACGGGAGACGCCATGGATGCTACCATCATCTTTATTGCGAATCGCCGGGCTTGATCGGAGTTTCATCCTTCTCCGCTGCGCCTGCAAACAGAGATTCAATGTGAGTTAGGGCTTAAGATGAACACGATGATGCGCAAAAAAGCTCTAGATGCGAACCCAACGATGCAATTGGGGTTGCTCGACGGTGGATTACCGCTATCGGAGTCAGACGAGTTCCTTACGCAGCAGCTAATCACCTACATTGGAAACAAGCGGCGCCTTCTACCATGGATAAGTAAGGCCCTCCTGAGTTGTCTTGATCTTTTGAACGTTAAGGACATCTCATTCGCCGACGTTTTTGCTGGGACCGGGGCCGTATCAAGATTAGCGCGCCAGTGCTCCCATTCCTTATTTATAAATGATTTCGAAAAGTACAGTGCGTTGATTAATACTGTTTATCATTCAAATTATCGCCAAATCGACCTGAAGAAAATCGACAAGCATCGTCGCAAAATAAATGAAATTGCGAGCAACTGCCCTCGCGAGGGGTTCATAACAAAACTATACGCGCCCGCAGACGAAACG
>JADCFR010000121.1 GCA_020249415.1 Roseomonas sp.
CCGCGCCCCAAACCTTGGCCGGATATCTATCTGGCAGCGGCGGCCGCCTGCGGCGCGGCGCCTGAGGATTGTGTGGTGATTGAAGACAGCGTGCCCGGTGTGCGCGCGGGGCGTGCGGCGGGCTGCCGCGTGCTGGGTTTTTGCCATGAAAGCCCGGCTGCGGTGCTGGCCGCGCATGGGGCGGAGCCTTTTTCGGATATGGCGGCGCTGCCGGGGATGTTGTTGAGGGGGGAGCGGTGATTCCCTTGGGGTATTTTTCGAATTAGAGTCGCCCCGTGGCCGTGAGGAGTAGCGCTATGAGGTTGCAACAGTGGTTCAGCCTTAAAGGACGCATCAGCCGAAAGACTTGGTGTATTTTCTATTTTTTGATTCCCAATGGCACCATTCTTCTTATCGGCATGTTGGAAGGGCGAGCCTTGCCAAAAATTTTTCTACCCCAGACGTTAGGTAAAGGCTTCAGCGACTTCTCGATAGTGTCCGGCTTGGGCCTTCTCTTTGCGCTTTGGCTTAGCCTTGCTGGGCAGGTTAAGCGCTGGCATGATCAAGACATAAATGGTCGGTGGGCTTTTCTTACCCTGATCCCGACTTTCGTTGGTATCTCGCTGCTTTCCGCGTTTGGCGACTTTTTCTTCACTAACGCCGCATTTTGTTATCTGATCTCTCAGTTTGCCTTCCCGATGCTTAGTCTATTCTTTTTTTTGGGAGCCGACGATCCTAATTCGAATAAAGCCTTCGTTGCTAGCATGGTGCTTCTAGGCCTCTCGCTCCAATTCCTTTGGGTCATCTTCTTCGTCAATGGCGGTATTCTGCGCGGCACACCCGGCCCCAATCGCTTCGGCCCCGATCCGCTGGCACCGCCCGATGCCGCGAATATTACGCTTCCTCCTTCGCCTCAGTAACTTCGCGACAAGGATTAAGGAAATAGCCCATGACCCTGGCGCAATGGTTCAGCCACAGGGGCCGCATCAGCCGCAAGACATGGTGGATTTTCTATTGCTTGGCGTGGCTCTGCCTTTTTTTCGTGCTAGTCGCAGCGCGACAAATGATCTTACTCGGCGTAGAGACACCCCACAAATCCAGCGTAGTGGAATACACCACCATAGCGGTGTTCAAGGTTCTTGGACTGATGTTACTCTGGATTGGCTTTGCCGGCCTGATCAAACGTTGGCACGATCAAGACCAATCCTGCTGGTGGATTGTTCTCCTTTTTGTCCCAAATTTTTTTTCGTCCCGTTCCCCATTTTGCTTTCGTTGGCCGATTTGGATGGTTCCAGTCGCTGGGATTACCGTTGGATCGGAGGCTTTTTTGCTGGTATCACGCTTTTTTTGCTGCCCATCACAATACTCTTGGCTGGATTTCAGCCCGGCACACCCGGCCCCAACCGCTTCGGGCCTGATCCGCTGGCGCCGCCCGACACCACCAATATTGCGCCTCCCCCGCAGCCTCAGTAGCTTCGTCCCAAGGATTGAGGAAAAGCCCATGACCCTGGCGCAATGGTTCAGCTTCAATGGCCGTATCAGCCGCAAGACCTGGTGGATTTTCTATTTTCTGATCCCGATTGGCATCAACATTGCGGCCAGCGCGTTGGATGCACAGTTTTTCGGCGCACGGAACGCCCTGCCGGATAAATCAGGCATGGGCGATGTCGGCATGGGGCCTTTCTCCATGATCGCTGGTCTGGGTGGGCTTTGGGTGGGCCTCGCTGGCCAGGCCAAGCGCTGGCATGACCGTGACAAATCCGGCTGGTGGGTGCTGGTGAATTTCATCCCGCTGATCGGCTGGCTTTGGGCCTTCATCGTTGCGGGCTTTCTGCGCGGGACGCCTGGCTATAATCGCTTCGGCCCTGACCCGTTGGCGCCGGAGCTTCCTCCCGGAGGCTATGGCGGTGGCTATCAGCCGCCCTATCCGCCGCAGGCGCCGGGCGGATGGCAGCCGCAAGGACCTCTGCCGCCGCCTTCCGGGGGATGGGGCGCGCCGCCACCACCACAAGGCGGCGGCAGCGTGCCGCCCATCCGCCGGGGCTGAACGGCACAGCGCGATTTCCCTGGCGCGCTTTCCGCGTTAAGGAACCTGCGTGCCCGATACCTCCCCGCCGCTCGATCGCCTTTCGGAAGCTGAGGCTCCGCCGGAACAGGCAAAGCGCGGCTTCTCCCCGCTGCTCAGGCGCATTCTGCTGCTGAATGCGCTGCCGCCGGCCTTGCTCGCGGCTTCCCTGCTCTACCTCGATCAATATCAGAACGCGCTTTTGGGCGCGGAGGTTGAGGCCATGCGCACCCAGGCGCGCATCTATGCCGGCGCCATCGCTGAAGCCGCGGTGCGGCCCGAAGGCGAACGCTATGTGCTGCAATTGGAAGCGGCGCGGCCCTTGCTGCGGCGCCTGGTGGACCCCTCCCCCAATACCCAGGCGCGGCTTTTGGACACGGCCGGCCTATTGGTCGCCGATAGCCGCATTCGTGATGGCGTGGGCGGCGCGGTGATTGCCGAACCCCTCCCGCCGCCGGAACCGCGCGGCGCGCTGACCTCCACCGTGGCCGGCATTTACGAAAGGATGGTCGGCATGTTTCCCGCGCTGCTGCGCGGGCGCGGCGGCCCGGGCATGGTGGTGGATAGCGCGCCCGATGCGCCGGATTTCGATTGGCAGCCCGATCTTGGCCCTGATCGGCGCGAAGAATTGCGCATGGCGCTGGAAGGCGGCGTGACACCCTATATCCGCCGCAGCGCCGATGGCCGCTTGCTGGTGAGTGTCGCGGAACCGGCGCGGCGCGGCACGCAGAGTGTCGGCATTGTGCTGCTGACGCGCGAAGCGCGCGAAGTGGATCGGCGCTTGTTTGAAATCCGCGCTTCCGTGCTGCTGCTATTTGCGACCGCGCTGATCCTGACGGTCGCCCTTTCGCTTTACCTGGCGCGTACTATCGCCACGCCAATGCTAGATCTGGCACGCGCCACGCAACGCATCCGCGAAGGTGAAGGCCGCGCGCAATCCGTGCCGGATGCGCTGCTGAAGCGCAATGATGAAATCGGTGTATTGGCGCGAGATTTGCAGAATTCCGCCCGCGCGCTTTGGTCGCGCATTGACGCCAATGAACGCTTCGCTGCCGATGTGGCGCATGAATTGCGCAATCCGTTGACGAGTGTGCGGAGCGCCATTGAAACGCTCCGCCGCGTGGAAGACCCGGCCAGCCGCAACCGCTTGCTGGCTATCATTGCCGATGATGCGGTGCGCATGGATCGGCTGATTGGCGATATCAGCGACTCATCGCGCGTGGATGCGGAATTGTCGCGCACCATTTCAACGCCGGTGGATATTGCGCCCATCCTATCGGCGCTTGCTGATCTGCACGGCGCAACACGGGCTGAGGATGACCCGGTGGTGCTGTTGGAAGCCGAAGATGGGCCGCTGGTGGTGCGCGGTGTGGAAGGGCGCATCGTGCAGGTGTTTCGCAACCTGCTCGGTAATGCGCTTTCCTTCAGCCCGCCGCATGGCACGGTGAAGGTCAGCGCACGCCATGCCGGCCCGATGATAGAAATTGTGGTGGAAGACCAAGGTCCCGGCATTCCCGAACAGAAACTTGAGAGCATTTTTGAGCGTTTCTATTCCGAACGCCCAAGCGGAGAGCGCTTCGGCCAGCATTCCGGCCTTGGGCTTTCCATCAGTCGCCAGATTGTGGAGGGCCTGCGCGGGCGCATCTCTGCCGAGAATATCCGGGACGCGAGCGGCACCGTGACCGGCGCGCGCTTCACGGTGCTGCTGCCCATCGCCTGATCGTGCTTCCCAGGCCGCACTTTCATGTTAGGCTTCCCGCCAAGAAAACCTGACCTGGGAGAATAAGTCATGATCACGCGCAGAAGCATGATGGCGGCGGGGGCGGCGCTTTTGGCCGCGCCGGCGGTGCAGGCGCAAGGCAATTGGCCGGACAAGCCCTTGCGCTTTGTGATCGGCGGCGCCGCGGGCGGGGTTTCCGATATTTTTCTGCGCATGATGGAAAACCGGCTGCGTGAAAGGCTCGGCCAGCCCATGATCATAGACCCACGCCCCGGTGCGGGCGGCATGGTGGGGGCGGAAGTCGCGGCGCGCGCGGCGCCCGATGGCTATACCTTTTACGTCAATCACATCGCCTCACACGGGATTGGCCCGACGCTGTATCGGCGACTTTCCTTTGATCCGCTCAGGGATTTGCCGGGGGTGGCGCGCATTGCCGCCATGCCAAATGTGCTGATCATCAAGGGCGATAGCCCGATCAAATCCGTCGCGGAATTGGTCGCTTTCTGCAAGGCCAATCCGGCGCGGGCGAATTTTTCCTCGGCCGGGTCGGGCACGTCTTCGCACCTCTCCGGGTTATTGTTCGGCATGCGCATGGGGATTGAGGTCACACATGTACCCTATCGCGGCACGGCGCCTTCCATGGCGGCGGTGATGAATGGCGAAACACTATTCGCGATTGATAACGCGCCGGCATCACGCCAGCAGGTTTTGGGCGGTTTGCTGAAGGCGCTTGGCGTTTCAACTGCTGCGCGTTCCAGCACCATGCCGGAAGTGCCAAGCCTGCAGGAACAGGGGGTGCCGAATTTCGATGTTGCTTCCTGGTATGGCATTGCGGCGCCCGCTGCCGTGCCGGCGGCCATTCGCGAAAGGCTGGGGGCGGAGGTGGTGGCCGCGCTGAATGATCCCGCCATCGCCCAGCGCGTGCGCGATTACGGTGCGGAGCCCTGGCCGCTCGGCCCGGCGGAATACGATGCCTTCATGCGCCGAGAGGTGGAAATTTGGGCCCCCGTGGTGCGCGCTTCCGGGGCGCAGATAGACTGACAAGGCCGGCATATCGCCAAGCCGCTTTGGTCACGGCATAAGCGGGCGCTGTGACTGAAGCGCCCATCCTGCCGCGACGCATCGCCTTTCTTGCCTTGGCCTTGGCCATCATGGCGGGCCTGTTCTGGCTTGCCTGGGCAACGCTTGCGCCGGGTGGCTGGACGCTCGCGGAAATACTGATTCTGATCTGCATTGCGGGCACCTTGCCCTGGGCCGCGCTTTCCGCGGGCAATGCGCTGATTGGGCTTGGCCTATTGCTGTTCACGCGCGATCCAGTCGCCGCTGTCTTGCCCGCGCACGCCGCCGCGCGGCCTGGCTTGCCGCAAACCCGCACCGCCATTGCCATCTGCATTCGGCGGGAAGACATGGCGCTGGTGCTGCCGCCATTGGCACGCTTGCTCTCGGGCTTGGCGGAGGCCGGCGCGGCGGAGCGGTTTTCGCTCTGGTTCCTGTCAGACACTCCCGAAGGCAGCGATGCGGTAGCCGAGGAAGCCGCCTGCCGCGCCTTCGCCGCCGCGCAACCTATTGCCACGCATTACCGGCGCCGCGCGCAAAA